>DQSX01000025.1 GCA_015663065.1 Sulfurovum sp. | reverse complement strand
AGTTTATCTACCGAAGTCAATGCTATCGGCAATCCAGCTGAGCTGGCATAATTTACTTGATGCTGTGCCATTCAAGTGCTCCTTTTTTCCATGCATATACGAATCCGATCGTAAGTAGTAGTATAAATAGTATCATTTCTGCAAAACCGAACCAACCCAGTAGTTTAAAGTCGATCGCCCATGGGAACATAAAAATGATCTCCACATCAAACAAAATGAACAACAGTGCTATGAGATAAAACTGCACTGAGATCGTGTTTGGTTGCTTTGTAACCTCCGGCCCACATTCGTATATGGTAAGCTTTAGCTTCTCTGTATCGAGTTTTGCCAATTTCCTAGAAACAAATCTTGCCAAGAACAGTGTTGCCGGAAAAGCAACTGCTGTCAATGCAAATAAAACAAATACACCAAAATATGGATGTTCTGTAATTACATGAGTCATATTAATTCCTTAACTATATTAATTCTTCTCTCATTTACCCTGCTATACGTGCAACGAGAGTATTCTCAGAATATTACTTCTATACTATCCCAAAGATGGTTAAAGTTATTTTTACTATCAAGACAATCAATAATTACTTTCATGCATTGTAACTATGTGAAACAAAAAAATTTGATACAATACGGGAATAACAAAAAAGACGGAGATTCAATGTCGATGAAGAAAAATCACTTTACTAACATACTTTACTGGATAGCCATGGCAGGCATCCTTCTCTATTTCTCCTACACCAAAGGGTGGATACTTGCCGATTTTGAATTTATCACGGCAAAACAGGCAGAGATGCTCATTGAAAAGGACCAAAACGTAACACTTTTGGATGTCAGGACCAGTGAAGAGTTTAAAGAGGGACACATAAGAGGGGCAACACTCATTCCGCTGAGTAAACTTGAAGCAAATCTTGACAAACTCAAAGAGGTTAAAGACAGACAGATCATTGTCTACTGCAGAAGCGGAAGCAGGTCTGTAGCTGCATCACGCATTTTAGAAGCACAGGGGTTTACCCCTTTAAATGTAAAACACGGAATGATCGGCTTATTGGGTACCGGTCTGGAAATTGTGAAGTAACGCTAAACTTTAAAGCCCATACTTTTTGCACCGTCAAAACTGGAGCCTAACTCTTTTTCTATCTCTTCTAGGAAATCATTGTTCCCAAAAACGCTCTCCTCTCTGACGGCTACTTTGTACGCTGTGTTTTTAATGATGAGGTTGATCTGGCCTCCGGTGAGTTCATATTTGGCAAGGACTGCCATATCGAAGCTCTCGTCGTAGTCTGCTTTTTCCGGAAGCATGAACTGCCAAAGTCTCAAACGCTGTTTTTTGCCCGGTTTTTTGAACTCTATTTTGTAGTTAAATCGTCTTGAGAAGGCTTTGTCTATGTTACCAAGCAGGTTGGTCGTAGCTATGAGAATGCCTTCAAATTTTTCTATCTGTTCTAAGAAAATATTTTGCATTTGATTGTGCATTTTATCGGCAGAAGAGCCCTGTCCTTCTGAGCGTGAACTTAGAAACTGGTCGGCCTCATTCAAAAGAAGGATCGGTTCTACTTTGGCTTTGGCAGAGAGCTCTTTAAAATCATCAAAGATCTTTCTGACATTTTTTTCACTCTCTCCCACATACATAGAGAGGATCTTCGAACAGTCAAAAGATAAAATAGGTTTTTTCAGTGTTTTTGCCAACGACATAGCAGTCATGGTCTTTCCTGTTCCTGCCGCTCCATAAAAGATGATACGCGCATCTATGCTCTTGCGTTTATCTTTTATGCCCCACTCTCTGAGTTTTTTAAACACTTCTTTGTCAACCTGCTTGACAACATTGTTCAGTGTCTCTCTGGTTTTAGGATGCAGTACCACATCATCGAGTGTCGTGGTAGACTTCAAATACTCAAACAGTTCCTGCTCCTGCACCAAAGCATCCAGCTTAAGCTTGGTTACCTTTTTGTTCTTTTTAGGATGGATGATACGCTGCATAACCTCTTCCTGCAGGTAAAAGGCTCGGCTTACTCCGCCAAACATATTGAGTATTTCCTCATAATCGATGATCTCTTCGGTAATGAGCTTTGCACCGTCCTCAAGCAGTGCACGATTTTTGATCTTCTCATATTCATCAAAAGAGATTAGCTCTATGAGTGTATTCATATCACGAAACTGTCCCTCTCCCCCTGAGTACTCTTCTTTAAGCAGTGCAAGGAAAATTCGTTTCTCTTTTTCATCCAGCCCCTTTTCCTTAAAGAACTCTTCCACCACTATGGGTGCTTCTGTCATTTTAACACGCTCTTCTATACGTGTTGTCAAAAGTGTCAACTTGTTCTTTAAACGCCCAATGCTCAATGAGTTGTCGGCAAAGCCCTGTTTAAAGGTAGATATCTTATGCAACAGAGACACCATGTCAAACTGGTCCTGCAGGTACTCCAAATGGTCTGTGTAGGGTTTAACTTCGGGGAGAAAAATTTCAAGTGATCCCTCTTCAAGGAGACGTAACAGAGAGATACTCGGAGTAACTGAAGCATTGAGAAGTTCCAGTTTTGATGAGTCATGTGCTTTCATCTGTCCAAAACTCACCTGAATGATCCAACCCAGATCAAGCAGGTTTTTCACCAACGCAAGTTTTTTCAGATAAGCGTAATTATCATTGGGGAAATTGTCCTGTAACATTTCGAGTACAGGTACCTCTTCAAGTCCTTTGACATATCGCTTACAGATATACTGTATGATCTGTGCTTCCCCCTGGGTACATTTCAGATGTTGATAGATAGAGGTTTTTGTGACATCTTTTGCTTCAATAAAATCAATAAGGTGTTTCAAGTAAAAATTCCTATTTTTTATTTGAGTATAGCAAATATTTGTTATGATTTGCTATACTATGTAAAGATACTTATTTTACAGCAAGGAGTCTACTATGCGTTTTACATTACTGTTTTCACTCTTCTTTAGCTTTGCTTTGGCGGAATACACCATGATTAAAGATCCCCGCAGCAACCTGCTATGGGAAGATACTCCTCATGCAGAAGAGACAAAGGTCACCCAGTCAAAAGCTGCTTTTTACTGTGGTGAATTAAAACTGGGAGGATTTGAGGACTGGAGACTGCCTACCATCCAGGAGCTACTGACCATTATTGATTACAGACGCACCTCTCCGGCACTCCTGTCTGCATTTTCTCATGTGGCAGATGAATCATTTTACTGGAGCAAAACATCTGTAGCAGATGAATCAGATGCTTTTTGGGGTGTTAACTTTAAACGCGGTGCAAGCTCAAAAGCTTCAGAGTATTATGACCGTTATGTACGTTGCGTAAGGGATATCAAGTAAATATGGGATTTTTCTCTGCATTTTTTTCCAAACCCCTCTCTACCCATTTGACCGTTACTTCAGGTAACGGTTTTCACTTAAGACCTGTGGCACAGTTTGTAACTGTTGCAAAGGCGTATGCCTGTGACATTACTGCAAGCAGGCAGGGAAAAACTGTCTCTGCCAAAGGAGTGAATGCTCTTTTGGGACTCTCTTTGGAACAGGGAGAGAGCTTTGAACTCAGTTGCAATGGAAAAGATGCGGCCCAGGCACTGGAAGCATTAAGCAAGACCTTTCATACCTTAATGCAAGCAGATACAGAAATAGAAGTGCTGGAAAAAACGCTTTCCGCTTATGAAGGAGATACAATTGAAGGGGACATCATCTCTTCAGGTGTTGCCATAGCACCTCTGTATCGATACAAAGAGACACTAAGCCAAAAAGAGAACAACTGTACTTTCCAAGAAGCTTTTAACAAAAGTATCAGTGAACTTGAAACACTGTACAAAGAGAAAAAAGAAGAAAGCAATGGCGCTATCTATCTCGCACAAAAAGAGCTTCTTTCTTCTCTCAAGGAAGAGGTCTCCACACTAAAAGTACTTGAAGAGAAGATACAGACATTCTCAGCACAACTTCTGGGCACAAAACTTGAAGCAAAGATAAGCGACTATAAAGATATTTTACAGCGGGTTCAAAAACATATGGGACTGGAAATTCAAGTACGCTTTCCGGAAGATGATTTTATTCTCCTTGCAGATGATCTTCTGCCCAGTCAAATAGAAAAACTATCACACACAAGCGTGAAAGGTGTGATACTCAAAGAGACTGCCATCAATTCCCATACAGCCATTCTACTGCGTGGTGCAGGTATCTCTTCTCTTATAGCAGACACTTCTTTACTGGAAGAAGAAAGTACAATAATTTTGGATGCACACTCCGGAATGATCGTTACAGACCCAAGCAAGAGTGATCTTGAAAATGCCCAAAAGCGCATAAAAGAAGACCTTGAGCAACTGGACTCCGCTTTGGAAAAACGTTTTGAACCTGCCTTGACAACAAAAGGAAAAACCATCAAAGTATTAGCCAATGTGACTGATGATAAATCTGCCAAAGTTGCTAAAGAAGATGGGGCAGAAGGCATAGGTCTTTTGCGTACCGAGTTCCTCTTTAAAGAAGAAAAACCCTCTTTTGAATCACAGGTAGAAGCCTACCGGAGTATTTTTGAAGTATTTGATGACATTACGGTCAGAACACTTGACGTAGGGGGAGATAAAGCACTGCCGTACATCGATCTGGAGAAAGAAAATAACCCCTTTTTAGGCATACGTGGAGTAAGGCTTCTTAAAACACACCCTGAAATCATTCAGGAGCAGCTGCACGCCATTCTTCTTGCTGCTGAAAATAAAAAAATAAAAATCATGTTCCCTATGATCTCTACACCCGAAGAGTTCTCCGAAGCTAAAACATTTGCACAAAAGATCGCAGAGGAAAATCAACTTGATATTTCAAATATTCTCTTTGGTATGATGATAGAAGTGCCTTCTGTACTCTTTTT
>DQSX01000117.1 GCA_015663065.1 Sulfurovum sp. | reverse complement strand
GGAAGAGGATCTCTTGTAAGCAGTTCGTTTGAAGTGGTCAGTGTGTCTTTAAATGGTTTTGTCATGTTGTTTCCCTTAAAATTATGTATATTAAATTTTGTTGGGAAGAGGAGTAGAAAATTTAGTAGATATAAATAAAATTATTTATAATTAAAATTTAAGTACAAGTCTCTTCCTTACGCTGGTTCTAGCCAGTTCAAGTTCAACGGGTCAAGCAATCTACTGCTATCTCAGCCACACATCCTTTTACAAAGACATATAGCACCCCGAGAGGTTGATAATGTCAATATAATACAATTAAGATAAATATAGTCTTAATTGTATACTTTTTATATATTTAAAAAAAATTGTGCTACAATTTCTCAAATTTATTAGTAGGAGTATTTATGTCATCGTTATTTTTACGTCTATTTAATGCCATTGCTGATTCTCCTTTAGTTCGTGTAAAAGCATGTCACTGTAATTGTTTCTTCAAACTTAAAACAAGAATGACACTACTTTTAAACCATTACATCCCTAGATGCCCTTTTTACTGTACGTATTTTGCATTTAGACGTACTGGTGTACACCCTCCACACATCCTTTTTTAAAACTTTAACCATCAAGAACACTCTATAAACACATTTTATCTAAAGCCATACACTAGAATTCTATCTATTTTCTAGTGCATGATTTGGATACATATATTAAAGGATGACGCATGTCAAAAAATTACGTAGTAGGATTTCCAAGAATTGGAGAACAGAGAGAATTAAAAAAAGTATTGGAGCTCTTTTGGGCAAAAGAGTGTCCATTTTCTGAAGTAGTAAAAGTAGCTTCTTCACTTAAAAAAAGACACTGGAACTATCAAAAAGGGGCAGGCATAGACTACATCTCATCAAACGACTTTTCACTCTATGACAATATGCTTGATACCGCTATCATGTTGGGAGCGATTCCCAAAAGATTTGAAGGACTTCAAAATGAAGATCTATACTTCTCTATGGCAAGAGGCAATAAAGATGCCGTTGCAATGGAAATGACCAAGTGGTTTAATACGAATTACCACTACATCGTACCTGAACTTTCCCTATCGGATAACTATAAACTCAATACTTCAAAGATCTTATCTGAGTATAAAGAGGCTAAAGAACTTGGGATAAAAACCAAGATCAATCTCATAGGCCCTATCACGTTTTTAGGACTTTCAAAAAGAGTGGATAAAGGAGATACTTATGAATTTTTTCATAAAATCCTACCCCTCTATGCAGCACTTATAAAAGAGATTTCAGAACTTGATGATGATATTACTATACAAATTGACGAACCTGTCTTTGTCAAAGATATAGAACCAAAAGTATTAAGTCTCATCAAGCCTTGTTATGATACATTGGCAAGAGTATCTGATAACATTAAGATAGTCGTAACGACATATTTTGAACATTCCAACGAAGCAACAAAAGTTTTAGTACATACACCTATTTGGGGAATTGGACTTGATTTTCTTTATGGAGCCAAAAACATAGAGAGCTTAAAACGTATAGAGGAAAGTGGAAAACATCTCATTGCCGGAGTAGTAGATGCCAGGAACATTTGGAAAAACAATATACAAGTATCAGCATCACTTCTTGCAGAAATTTCTGAAATCTTCAATAAAGAAAACATCATAGTCTCTTCGTCATGCTCTTTACTGCATACACCATTTAGTCTAAAATATGAAGAAAAAATGGATAAAGAGATTAAAGATTGGCTTTCTTATAGTGTTGAAAAACTCTCTGAAATTTCACTACTCTCAAAATTCTTCTTTGAAGGAGTTTCAAACTTCACAAATGAAGAAAAAGAAGCTTATGAAGCAAATATAGAAGCAAACTATAAAAGAAAAAATTCTATTCGTATTCATAATACTGAAGTACAAAACAGAGTAAAAAGCTTTACAAAATTACAAAGAGACGGCAGTTATGAGGAGCGCATAAAAATTCAAAAAAAGTTACTGGGATACAAAGATATGGCTACAACGACCATAGGTTCTTTTCCTCAAACCCCTGAAGTAAGAAAAGCAAGAGCAGACTTCAAAAAAGCTACCATAAGTAAAGATGCCTATGAATACGAGATGAAAAATTACATTGATGACTGCATAGCTTTTCAAGAAGAGTGTGGCATCGAGATACTGGTACATGGAGAGCCGGAACGCAATGATATGGTGGAATACTTTGGTGAGCAGCTTGAGGGCTATGGATTTTCTCAGAATGGCTGGGTTCAGAGTTATGGAAGCCGATGTGTAAAGCCACCATTTATCTATGGTGACATTAGCCGTCCAAAACCTATGACTATTGATTGGATGACCTATGCACAGAGTAAAACAGAGCGTATTATGAAAGGTATGCTTACTGGTCCGGTAACTATACTCAACTGGTCATTTATAAGAGATGATATGCCAAGATCTGAAGTTTCTAAACAGATAGCTGTTGCATTAAGTGATGAGATAAATGACTTACAAAATGCCGGTATAAAGATCATACAGGTAGATGAAGCGGCCTTTAAAGAGGGTTATCCTCTACGAAAAGAGAATATAGGTACCTATGAAAAATGGGCAGTAAGAGATTTTAAAATTGCAGTAAGTTCTGCTAAAAAAGAGACACAAATACATACACACATGTGTTACTCTGAGTTCAATGACATCATACGTACCATAGAAGATATGGATGCGGATGTTATTTCTATAGAGACTGCAAGGTCTGGAAATGAACTGCTAAAGATTTTTAAAGAAGTAGGATACAAACAAGAAGTTGGTCCTGGAGTTTACGATATACATTCACCTAGAATACCTAGTGTAGAAGAGATTGTCAAACAAATTGAACTACTACTTGAAGTACTGCCCAAAGAACAACTATGGATAAATCCTGATTGTGGATTAAAAACACGTAAATGGGAAGAGGTAAAACCTAGTTTGGAAAATATGGTGAAAGCCGTGGAAATAGCAAGAACTAAACTTTAAAATATAGCCAATGAAGAAGAGTTTTTACTCTTCTTCTGTTTTCATCTCTATAAGTTCAGCCAAAAGCTCTTCGATCTCATCTTCTTCAAGCTCATCGCGTCCAAGCTCTTCAACGATGGCAAAACACTCTGTACGCATTTCACGCATCTCTTCAAGGTCTTCTTTTTGCTCTTTAGATGCTGATTTTGCTTTGTCAATAGCTGAGAAAAGCTCATCAATGGCTACTTCAAGATCGGGAATGATCTCAAGTTCTAAAAGGTTTTTTAATTTGTCTGCTGATGTCATGGTTGTCCTCATAAATAATATTTTTATATTGTATCTAAAAAAGTAGACATAAGAAACACTAAGGTAAATAACTCACCTTAGTATTAAAATTTATAATCGATCCCCAGCGTCACTGATCTACCCTGTAACGGTGCAGTCTCTTTAAGAAAAGAGAGATGGTTTTTAGCCAAAACATCCGTCAGGTTATTTGCTTTTAACCAAAATTCAAGAGATCCGCTGCTCAGATCATAATGATAGTTAGCGGCAAAGTCCAACATATTGTAACCATCTGTAGTGGTTTCATTCTGCGCTACATTACGGCTTTCATCTACCCACTTATAGGTAAGTTCACTATGCAGTCCCGCATAATCATGTTCAAGACAAAATGTCGCATTATAAGGAGACATTCTCGGGATATACCCGCCACTGTCCAATTTACCCTTCAAAAAGTTTAATTGTGCTGTGAGCGTCAGGGCATGTAGTCCTATTGTCTTTTTATATTTCTCTTCAATACCCAGACCATAAATGGATGCCGCTTCACCTTGCACTTTCCAAACCTCGGTTTGGTGAAATGGATCCGATACCGGATGACCATTTCCATCAACAAGCGGGGATTGATAGATATAGTTGTCAAAATCATAATAGTAGAAGCTTACTCTGGATGAAAGGTCATCATTGTGTTTATAGACGGCATCTATATCAAGGTTGACCGATTTCTCTTTATCGAGATCTCTATCTCCTAAAATATAACTCTCTGTAGCATGGTGAAAGCCATTCCAGAACAACTCTTGAGAAGAGGGTAAACGCTCCATATATGCCAAAGAGGACTGTGTCGTCAACTTTTCACTCCAACTGTGCCACCATCCTGCAGAAAGACTGACTGCCACTTTTTTGTCTTCATTGTAGTAGTCAGGGTCAACACTCTTATGCATGAGCCATGTCTCCTGCATATTCACAGGATCCGGAGTGAGACTTCTGGCTACAATGTTAGCTGCCAGACTGAGCTCATCTGTTTCACTGAAATAGTGCTTGATATTTGGGGCCAAAAGGATCTTCTGCTCCTCTGTATTTGGCATTGGATGCCCATGAGAATAAGGGATCCCCGTAAGTGTGTAATAATTAAGAAGGGAACGCCCATCTTCTGCACTTGTTCTAATGCCATCTTCAAATGTTTCACATCTGCCGTGTTCATGACAGACTTTAAGTGTATTCCCTACCCACTCCAAACGAAAACTAAGATCTGTGTTTTCAGAAATTTTATAGTCAAATTCGCTACTTAAACTCTGTTGTTCCTGAGCGAAAGCACCATCATATCTTCCACCTTCACGTTCAAAATGCGTATAATCACTGTACTGATACTCAGTGACCACATTTTTTAATTCTCCTATAGATTCACTGTGAAGCACAACACCGTAACGTTTCTGATCCATGAGGATATCTGTACGATCTGAAGTTGAATTAGGGATACCATACTCTTTATTCATCGTATCTGCATAAACCTTGACAGTGTGTATGGACGATATCTTCCAGCCTAACACAGCATGAAGCTGTTCGCTGAATGTATCAGAATCAGGTACAAGCTCTCCCACACTGTGATAAGAATCTGCTTCATTACGATAGTAATTCAAGTTAAGTGAGTAATCATCCAAAGCATAAGCACTTTTAATGCTTGTAGTTCCAAAACCTGTATCAGAATTCGTAGACAGAGATGCGTCTAAAGAGAGACCTTTTTTAGGTAATTTTGCCTCATGTTCTTCTCCAAGGGTACGCACAACACCACCACTGTAAGACCCGTAAAGCAAAGATGCCGGTCCTTTTACCAGTTCAATGCGTTCTGCTGCTCTGGCATTTAATCCTACTGCGTGGTCCTGACTCATCGCAGAGAGATCATTAAGCATGACTCCTCCCTGCACGATACCAACACGATACCCTTCCATACCCCGTACTACGGGTCTTCCAACTGCAGGACCATAGCTTGCACTATCGACCCCCAATTGACTCGAGAGGTAATCTCCCAGTGTTTGACCTGATGTGTGATTTGCCAAAGTATCCGTAGTCTGCGATGTAGTATAAGAGACCTCATCCTCTTGCTGATGAATACTGTGTGCCTCTACATCGATCTGCCCAAGCTCTACTTCATCTGCAAACACAGATGTGCCCACAAGCAATAGAGATGCAGTGACAGATAAGTAAGATTTAGTGATCGTGATCATGGTCATGTTCCCCCTCTCCGATTGCAGCTACAGATGTAGGTCTAAACCCTGCAGTCATTAGTTCATCCATCTCTACAGTAGTGTGAAGATGGAAGTCGGCATCTTCTCCATGTTTATCAACCAAATAGATTTTTTGTGTTTCTGCCGAGAAAATCGCTACACCATTCTCTCCAATTTGCATGATGTCACTCTCATTTTCTTGACAATTTGTTACACCGTCGAGTAAAAAGTGCACACCCTCTTGTACTAAACCTTTTTCACCAAGCGCTTCAAATACATACACATAACCATCTCTTGTCACTGCAATATGTGGTGATCCATGCTCCTCATGTGCATGCTCTTCATGTCCCTCTTCTCCATGCTCCTCATGCGCACCAAAGACAATAAAGTTACACAAGTCACCTGTTGCATGCACAGTTAAAAGTGCCTCTTCAAGCTCCTCTCTAATCTCCTCTTGCTCTAACAGATGTTTATTTAGCGAGTCAAGGGTAGCTTGTTTCTTTGCCATTTTAGTCGCATTGATCTCCAGAGCAGGATCAAATTCGTCTGCACTGTGTGCAGCAAACTCTTCTCCATGAAAGTGTCCAATATAATGAAATTTTTCATGTGTCACATTGCCATCTATTAAGATATTGTAATCATGATTAAGCATCACTATTTTTTGTTCTTCTGTCTCTGCACCATTTACGTTCATATGATCTGTCCATACAACCAATTTACCGTTTTTACCAGTCATATTGTAGTTTTTACCTTCAACATTCATATTTTCAAATTTGTCATGTTCCGTGTTATAACTGTACTGATCACCACTGACATTATCGAACATTATAAAAGTCAGTCCTTCAGGAAGTTTCCCTGTATGTCCATCCTGCCCTCCATTATGATTTGAGCTTCTGCCACATCCTGTCATTATTATTGCAGCCGCTGCTACACTTGCTATCCATATTTTTTTCATACTTGTTCCTTCTTTTTTATGCTTATAGATTATATGATTCTTGCTCGGAATTAAAGTACTATATACAGGAGTGTATCTATATATCTCTTCCTGCATAGGCATTTAAATGCAAGCAAATATGCATACTAAAATTAATTTTTCTGGTTATTTTTGGTTATGAAAAAATGTATGGAGGCGCAGTAGCGTAGTATCCAGGGGGCAAAGCACGAACAGTGAACAGTGACCTCCCCTCGTAGTCAACGGCCTGTCGCTGAATGGTTTGTCTAAGGTCATAAGAGGACTTGGTTATCTTCTTTTCTTTAACCTCATTTACCTCAACGGCAATAGTCTCCTGTACAGGAAAGGAAATTCTTTCATGCTGAGCACTGCTAAGATCATTGGATGTTTGACAGATATGACACTCAGATAATTCATCAATGAAGTGCTTTTTAGAGTGCAGTGTAGAAGTTTGGTATATAAATAAAAATAGAAGTATAAATAAAGAATTTAACAGTTTTTTTCTATTTGACATCGTAGCAATCTTCTATTTTTTTTTAATTTTATCATAAAAAATTTAAAACGGAATTTTGTAAGTTTTTCAGTTTAAAGTAAGTGTCGCGAAGCAAAGAGTATGCTGTTTGCATACTCTTAGTCTCTAGGTAGAGAGCTATGTTTTAGTGACAACCGCAACCTTCATGGTTTTTGTTTGTTACTTCTTTTTCTGCCGGGGCTGAAGCTGCACCCGCACCGGTACTGCATGCTGATACACCTGGAGGTGTCGTCGGCTGTACCGCTGAGTTGTCTGCCCCGCCTTCTGCATTGACCTTGTCAATAAATGCCAGAAGATCAGTAGCCGCTGCCTGGTAACGTTTGGCTGTTTCAGAATCTGCTTTGTGGTAAGTCACAGGCATACCTGTATCTCCACCTACTCTGATGGCAGGTTCTATCGGTATACGTGCAATGACATGTGTATCGTACTCTTTTGCTACAGGTTCTGTTGTTCCCATACCAAAGATATCTGATTCTGCATCACACTCAGGACAGATGAATCCTGACATATTTTCAATGATCCCTGCTGTTGGAATGTGAAGTTTCTGGAACATATCCAAAGAACGTCTGGAGTCATCCAATGATACCTCTTGTGGTGTAGTAACTGTAATACCCGCTGTTACCGGTACAGACTGAGCCAGTGTCAACTGTGCATCACCTGTTCCCGGAGGCATATCGATAACCAATACATCCAGTTCAGACCAGAGAATATCTCTCAGGAACTGCTCGATCGCTTTCATGATCATAGAGCCTCTCCAGATGAGAGACTGTCCCGGCTCCATTAGTGAACCCATAGACATGATCTCTACACCATAGGCTTTAAGCGGTTGAACTTTATTTCCCTGAATTTCAGGTTTTTGGTCTTCGACACCCATCATACGAGGGATGTTTGGTCCATAGATGTCAGCATCAAGCAGACCTACTTTTTTCCCCTGCATTGCCATAGCGACTGCCAGGTTCACTGAAGTGGTTGATTTACCAACCCCACCTTTACCTGAAGAGACCATTACAAAGTTCTTCACATGTGGTGCAATGTTTTTACCCGAGACAGAGTTTGACATCTGCTTGGGTGCCTGAGGTGCTTTCACGTTAATGTTGATGTTGTCAAAACCGAGTTTTTGAAGCTCTTTTGTCGCCTCATCTCTCAGTTGTGCTTTTACTTCATCTGCAGATGATGTAATATCTATGGTCAATCCTACAGTAGTACCGTTAACCAGTACATCTTTCACAAATCCAAATGTTACGATATCTTTCGTAAATCCCGGATAGGTAACATTTTTTAATGCTTCTAATACATTTTCTTCTGTCATGCGTATGTCCTATTGTTAAAATATTTAATATACGAGTTATACCACTCAAATCTTAAATTAGATTGAAAAAACAGGCTTTTTGCATTAATTAGGAGTAAATACCTCCTATTAATACAAAATCATAGTTTTTTGCTATAGTGCATCACAAAGAGATACTAAAGCTTTTGAGAGGTATAATCCGTTACTATTTGAAACATATAGGAGTTGCCTTGTCAAATACAACCCTTATTCTCCTTGGAGCGGGAAGCTCTTCGAGATTTAAAAGTACCGTGAAAAAGCAATGGCTCTACAGTGCTGATATACCCTTGTGGCTACAGGTAGCGGAGCGTTTTGAAAAAGCTGCGACCTTTGAAAAGATCATCATAGTATCATCAGCCGAAGATATCCTGCACATGAAAAACTTTGCATCCCATACCTATGTGCAGGGTGGTAACAGTCGTCAGGAATCTTTGTCAAATGCACTGCAGTATGCAGAAAGTACCTACGTGATGGTCAGCGATATTGCAAGATGCTGTGTCCCTGAAGAGATGATCCGACGTATTTTGGATGCGAAAGAAGAAGCCAGCTGTATCGTACCTGTACTTTCTGTAACAGACACACTGTACCTTGACGACAGACCGATAGACAGAGAGAAAGTCAAGATCATTCAAACGCCGCAACTTTCTGTTACCAAATTGCTAAAAAAAGCTTTAAAGACAGAAACACTCTTTACCGACGACTCTTCGGCCATAGCCTCACTGGGTGAAAAAGTACACTTTGTTGAAGGTGATGCACTGGCACACAAACTCACCACGCAGGACGACCTCCACAAACTGCCTTGCATCCAACCCCCTTCAACAAAAACACTGACCGGCTTTGGCATAGACATCCATCCCTTTGAAGAAGGAAAAACCATGTATCTTTGCGGTGTCAAGATAGATGTAACCTACGGGTTTAAAGCACACAGTGACGGCGATGTTGCCATCCATGCACTCATCGATGCCCTTTTGGGTGCGGCAGGTATGGGAGACATTGGGGAACTCTACCCCGACACAGAAGACGCTTACGCAGGTGCTGACTCAAAAATACTTTTGGCAGATACAGTAAAAAGAATACACTCTTTTGGGTACACTATCGGCAATGTTGACCTGACCATCATGGCAGAAGCACCAAAACTGCTTCCCTATAAGGCACAAATGAAAGCAATGCTCTCCTCTTTACTGGGTATTAGAGCCAATTTTGTCAACATCAAAGCAACCACTGCAGAGAAGCTTGGCTTTATAGGGCGCAAAGAAGGTGTCACTGTACATGCAGTAGCTAACATCACATACAAAGCACTAAAAAACAATTAGGATAAAAAATGAAAATTATTATTGTAGAAAATGAACTCTACTTAGCACAAAGCATCGCTTCAAAACTCAATGAAAACGGCTTTGATACGGAAATATTCTCTTCCATAAAAGAGGCCATGCAGAGTAACGGAGATGTTTATCTGCTCTCTACCAACCTACCCGGACAGAACATCTCTCCTCTTATTACAAAGTTTAAAGAGAAGATCATTATTTTAATGGTAAGTTACATCAATAACGATACCGTAGGAGAGCCGCTCAAGTTGGGGGCAAAAGACTACATTATGAAACCTTTTATGATCGAAGAGTTAATGCGTAAGATCGAGCACTATCAGGAGTATCAGGACTTGAAGAAAAAAACCCTGCTCTACAAAGAGTATATGGAAAACCTTCTTCAGGAGATTGAGACAGACTTTAATACGGCGAAACTTTCAACACCACTTGTGATAGAAACAAATTATCAAAGACTGGTCGATAAGATCGTGTTTGAATATACAGAAAAATGCAATAAACGTTTGGCATTTTTACCTCTTGGCGAAAAAAACTGGAAAGAGAAGATGCTCAGTACCACTGAAGATACACTGCTCTATATTACCGAGATCCATACATTGAAAAAAGCTGACAAAGAGTACCTGCTTGACAAACTGAAACATTATGATTTCATACTCTGCAGTACTTCAGAACTTGAGACAGATTTTGACACCATTACACTCAATACTGACTCCAAGCTTTATGATCAGAATGAGATACTCACCATCGATGATTACGTCAAATTCATCGTGAACTCTTTTCAATATAAGTTCCCGGATACAGAACTCTCTAAAAAATTAGGTATTTCAAGAAAAAGTTTATGGGAAAAAAGGAAAAAATATGGACTCTTTAAAAAGAAATAGATCACTCTATATAGACACAGAAGCACTCTCAACACTGGCATTGGTGCAGGCAGGTCTCATCTCTCCCGTTGACAAACTCATGAACCATAAGGAGGCGGTCCGTGTAGATGAAACAAAACACTACAAAGGTGTCCCTTTTCCTTTTGCCTTTGTACTTGCCCCAAAAGGCAAACAGAACCTTCAAGTGCTTAAAAACCTTAAAAAAGAGGAGATCATCGATCTGGTCTCTGAGGGTAAAAAAGTAGGTGAACTTACCGTTGATGAAGTGTTTCCCATCAATGCCAAGCAGCGTCTGGAGAACATTTACGGTACCTCCGATACCAATCACCCCGGTGTAAAAAACACCACTATGAGACTAGGCGAACTGGCAGTATGCGGTGCGTACAAGGTAGAGTATCCTATCATAGAAGACAATATAAACCGTATTAAGAACATGATCTCAAGAACCGGTGCAAAAATCATTTCCTCCATGATGATCGCAGCCAATCCTCTAAACCGTGCACATGAGAGAATGATCCGTCAAGCCATCTCTGACTCTGACCTCCTGGTCATATTTCTACGCAAACCTTTTACTTCTGAAGGACTGCGCTATGACATACGTTATGATGCACTCAATACTTTCATTGACAACTTCATACCAAGAAGCAAAGTGATCATTGTGCCGTTTGAAAACACCTATATTTTTGCAGGATACAATGAACTTATACTGGATGCGATATTGGCTAAAAATTATGGCTGTAACCAGCTTGTCATCGGTAAAAATCATGGTGGACTCGGACTCTATTACGATAAAAACCGTTTGAGCTCTGTTTTTGATCACTGTAAGAACATCGATATCCAGATAAAAACCGTTGATGAGTATGTCTATTGTGACATATGTAACACCCTGGTCAGTACCCAAACCTGTCCCCACGGGCAGCATCACCATGTACATTACCATTCAGAGTCTATTATGAAATTGATCCAAAGCGGTCTTGTCCCTCCTCCTATTCTGGTAAGAAAAGAGGTCTCAGCCAATATCTTATCTTCACTTTTTCCTGAAAGGTTTGAAAATCTCCAGGAGATGCACTACTCTCTCATTCCGGGTTCAGGTCTGCTGGAACAACAAAGCGAAGAGCAGTTTTATCTGAAACTCATAGAGCTCTACCAAACCTCATCGTTAACCTAAGGAGTCAGTATGACATTACAAAAACTATTTCTAACCTTTGGCGGTGCGGGACTGAGTCCTAAAGCACCCGGTACGGTTGGTACTCTGGCTTCACTGCCTGTGGGTGTTGCGATATTGCACTATTTTGGCATGGAGACACTGTTCATGCTTACCATTGCCATTACCATCATCGCTGTCTTCGAGATCAACAAATATGAAACGTCCACCGGCATACATGATCAGCAGCATATTGTCATAGACGAAGCTGCAGGGATGTGGCTGGCTTTGATGATCGCGGTTTCAACAGCAGTGACCATGCCTTACCCTTATGCAGAAATACTGGCCATCATCTTCTCTTTTGCATCTTTCCGTCTCTTCGACATTTGGAAACCTTCCACCATAGGCTGGATAGACAGAGAAGTCAAAGGCGGTATGGGGGTAATGATGGATGATGTACTTGCAGGTATTGCAGGCGGTATTTTAAGTTCTGTGCTTTTAATAGCAATAGGGAAGTTGTTTTAACGCTCTACTCTAAGATCAACTGTTCCAAAACACCTTTTATCAAAGCTTGATACTCATTCAAAACCTCGACATCCAAGGTTTTCCCAGAACGGAACATTTTATGATACTTCTCTAAAGACTTTCTCAAGTCCTCATCAAGCCACTGCTCTTTAAACGTACTGTTCATCTTTAATGCTGCTATATCACGCTGGGCATGTGAACGCTTCGCTATCTGTGTCGTATGGTAAATACTGCGTCCCAGTAAAATATAGGGGAAGTTTCGATTTGACATAGGTCCCATTTCAAGATAGCGTTTACCCAAAGTATGTCCTAAAACCTTCACCTCTGAGAGTTCGTCAAAAGCAAAAAAAGCACCCACGCCACCGATCACTGCTCCAAGTCCGGCACCTAAAAGAAGGGTACTCCCTGCAAACAGCAGATCTACCCCCGCACCTGTGGCTGCTCCGCTTGCTGCAGCAGTAATGAGTAACTCTTTTCTTGTCAAACCAAAAACAGAAGCTGTCTCTTCTGAAAAAAGATCCATTCCTTCAAGAAGAAGTGAGGGTTCATCCTTTTGAAGATGGTCATGGTTCCAGATCATTTCAATATTTTTCTGTGCTGCTTTCTCAACTGCTCTTAAACTCTCTTTATAACGCTCTTCTACTGACTTCTTCTCTTCTTTTGATGCCTCTTCATTATCAAAACCAAGGGTCTCCACAAAAGAGACAGACTTGTATACTGCTTTTGTAATGGACGAAGCAGATCTCTCGATCATCTGATCATAGTACTGTTCAAAAAAAACCATAGAACTTTTCACTGAGTCAGTCCACTCCTCTTTAAGCTGTGCCATACTTTCCAAAATAGACAGGTGTTGTTTTAAAGATACATTCATAGGATTATAAGTTCTGACGATCTTAAAGTAGTGCCCCAGTGCCCTTTTCCACTCTGTCGTATAGTCATCTTCATCTATATGGTTTATGAGTGCCATAGTAGGTTG
>DQSX01000101.1 GCA_015663065.1 Sulfurovum sp. | reverse complement strand
GTAAGGACAGATATAGAATTGAAAAAGCTCTGAATATTTACTTAGAGACTGGCATGTCACCTTCTGACTATTTTAAAGAGAACCCTCCTCTGCCTACTATTACATCTCCTCTTCCCATTTACCAAATAGTCTGGGAAAGAGAACTCTTACGAAAACGTATAGCAGCGCGTACCAGGCTTATGATTGATCAGGGGCTTATAGATGAGATATGTCGTTTGGAACAAACCTATACAAGAGCACCAAACTGCATGAAAGCCATAGGTATTAAAGAGACTTTAGCCTATTTGGACGGTCACTATAACAAAGAGCTAATGATAGAAAAGATCACGACCAATACTTCACGCCTTGCAAAAAGACAAAAGACGTTTAACAATTCTCAGTTTGATAATGTGATTAAAGGAAGTGTTGAAGCGTTAGAGAAGATTTTATTAACGTAATTGGTGTTGTCGGGAGACAACACCGAATAGGATATTCGATTAATACCCAGAAGCTGAGATCATATAGTATAAATATGATACCAACGGCTGTACATAGAAGATCGCTGTGATCGTAGCAACTGTTGCCATACCGATCACTGCCATAAGTGGTTTGGAAAGGTTATAGTACACTGTATCTACATCTTTTACCGGATCCATAAGGAACATATAGACGATCAGTTTTAGGTAATAGTATGCTGCAATTGCTGCATTCAGTCCCATCACGATCGCTAACCATACATACCCTGAATTCACTGCTGCCTGCATAATGTAAATTTTTCCCCAGAAAAGAGAGAATGGCGGTACACCAGCAAGTGACAACATAAAGATCGCCATGATCACTGCACCTACAGGCATGATCTTAATGAACCCTGCAAACTTTTCATACGGGTGGTCATATCTTTTATCAAATCTTCTGTTCTTGTGTCTTGAGATCCATAACATAGAGAAGGCTCCAAGATTTGTGAACATAAAGAGTGCATAATAGAGGAAAATACCTGTGGTACCTTCTGTCGTACTCAATGCCAATGCTGCCATGACAAAACCGGCATGAGAGATGGAAGAGTATGCAAGCATACGTTTGACATCTTCCTGTACCAGTGCCATAATGTTTGCCAGCGTCATCGTGATGACAGCCATAGCGAGCAACATGATCCTTACCCATTCAACACCCAGATCGATATACATACCGAAAATTCTAATAGCAACTACGATCGCTGCGATCTTAGGTACGATAGACATATATCCTGCCAGTGGTGCAGAAGCACCTTCATAAACATCCGGTGCCCAAGTATGGAACGGGAAGAGTGAAAGTTTAAAGGCAAAAGCAACCAATAGCAACATCGCTGCACCAAAGATCGCGATCATTACACCGGTCTCCGTCAAACGTGTTGCCATTACTTCAGCTACTTTGTAAAGTTCTACTGAACCTGTCAACGCATAGATCACTGCAGATCCCATAGCATAGAATGCTGCAGCCAATGCACCCATAGTAAAGTACTTGACCGCTGCCTCATATGAGTTTGATCTGTTGTGCAGAGCGATCAGTGTATAGAGTGCCAGAGAGGCTGTCTCAATACCGACAAAGATCAGAATCAGGTTGTCCGTTGCGACCATGAACTGGAATCCTGCCACCATGAAAAGGAACATGGCAAAGAATTCAGGGTATGAATACTCATGAAATCTTTTTGATGTCAGTGCCAATGGCGTAAAGATCATAGAACCCACAATGATCATCAATTGTGAAACAATGGATATACCGTCTATCAGCATCACATCAAAGAAGCCGCGTTCATTGACATTGAGTCCGAGTACGGCACCGAAATCAACAAAAAGTACCAAAAGCGTCAGCATGACATACATTGATTTATGCAACTTGTCGTTGATAAGGTCAAGTATTAAAATGATCAAAGCACCGGCGATCACGATAAGCATCGGTGCCAGTGTAATGAGATTAAGACTTTCCAAACTTACATTTATAGGTTGTAACATTACTTAACCTCCTCTATTATGATTTTTGTTTTGGCTGTTCTGATCATATCTTTTGCCTCAACAGTAATGGCTTTTTCATCCATGAATGACAACATTGCTTTGACTGAAGTGTCAATTGGCTCCAGTATCGGTTTAGGATAGATACCCAGCCAGATAACAATGGCAACCAATGGAAGAAGAGACCATGTCTCTTTTGCATTAAGGTCTTTAAGCACTTTGTTCGCTTCATTGGTCACTGGTCCGAAGAAAGTTTTTTTATAGATCGCCAGCATGTAGATCGCACCGATGATGATGGATGTACCTGCCAGAATCGTCATGATCGGTGATACCTGGTAGAAACCTATAAGCACAAGGAATTCACCAACAAAACCTATGGTCAACGGTAAACCAACGGAAGCCATTAACATGACTCCGAAGATCACTGCATATTTAGGCATGACTGATGCCAAACCTCCGAATTCATCCATCATTTTCGTATGTCTTCTGTCATAGATCACACCTACAAGCATAAACAGTGCACCCGAGACAATACCGTGTGACAACATTTGGAATACAGAACCTGAAATACCTTCTGCATTCATTGCAAAGATACCTAACATAATGATACCCATGTGTGACACAGATGAGTACGCGATCACCTGTTTAATGTCTTTTTGAGCATAAGCAACCATTGCTGTATAGATGATCATAATGATCGAAATTACAGCGATCGGTGTGATCATCAGCACTGAAGCATCAGGGAACATTGGAAGTGAAAATCTTACAAATCCGTAAGTACCCATTTTAAGCAGTACGGCTGCAAGTATCACCGAACCGATGGTTGGAGCCTGACCGTGTGCATAAGGCAGCCATGTATGGAACGGGAACATCGGTACTTTGATCGCAAAACCAAAGAAGAATGCTGCAAAGAGCCATAACTGATAATCTACCGGCAGTACCAGTGTATACCAGTCTGTGATCGCAAAAGACCAAACTCCTGTCAGATTATGATAGACATAGGCTACAAATAACATACCTACCAGCATGATCAGTGAACCTGTAAATGTATAGAGGAAGAACTTGATCGATGCATAGACTCTTAGAGGACCACCCCAGGCACCAATGATATAAAGCATTGGTACCAATGAAAGCTCCCAGAACAGATAGAAGATGATCGCATCAAGTGCAACAAATACCCCTATCATTGTCATTTCAAGGAAAAGCAAGGTAATGATCATATTCTTAATGTTCTCTGTGATACTCATAGACATCATTCCTATCAGCGTCATCAATGTTGCCATGATAATGATGAACAGGGAAATACCATCTACACCCAGGTAATACCCTACACCAAAGTCAGGGATCAACGGGATCATTTCCACAAACTGCATGCCTGCATTGGAAGCGTCAAAACTGAACCATAACCACAAAGAGAGAATGAACTCTATTGCTGCTACGGTAATACCGTATGCTCTTGCACTCTCTTTATTTACTACAAATCCCAACAATCCTGCGATTGCCGGGAAAAATACTAATATACTTAAAATATTATCCATCTCGACCCCTTACACGAACATCGCAGAAATAGCTGCGATCACTAAAAGTATTACAGAACCAACAGCCATCCAGTTTAGATAGTTTGAAAGGTTACCTGTTTGCATTTTTCTCGTACCGTCACCACTGCTGTAAAGGAATTTGGCAATTCCGTCAACTGTGGCATCTACGATCTTCATATCTACATCTTTCCACATATGATCTGAGATCATTGCATACGGTTTGCTAATGAACTCTTCATAAAATTGTGGAATATAATATTGGTTTGCCAAAAGTTTGTATATAAATGTATTTTCACACTTTTCATCTCTTTTGAGACCGTTTCCATATTTTCTATATGCCAAAGCAATACCGCCTACTGCTACCACAAGAACAACCAGTCCAAGTAACCATGCAATATGGTGTGTATGTTCAGACATATGATAGGCCGG
>DQSX01000218.1 GCA_015663065.1 Sulfurovum sp. | reverse complement strand
TGCTCAAGCATATATCTTCTGCGTACTCTCTCATCGGGAATAATAGCATAAGAGCTATTCAATCCTGCGATATTAAAGGTTTTAGAGGGAGCATTAAGGACAACACAGGCTTTTTGCATCTTTTTGAAACTTCCTATGCTCTGATGCCTCTTTTCATATACAATGTCTGCATGGATCTCATCCGCAACGATCAACACATCGTTCTCCAGACAGATATCAATGATCTTCTCCAGTTCGCTGCGCTTCCATGCTCTTCCTGTAGGGTTATGCGGAGAGCAGAGTAAAAAGAGTTTTGCCTCTTTTGCCTTTTTTTCAAAGTCTTTTAGGTCAATGCTGTACCTACCATTTTTATACAGCAGTCTATTGTCAAGCACTTTTCTTTTTCTATGTTTCACAGAGGAGACAAAAGGAGGATAGATAGGTGACTGTATGATGACACCATCACCCTTTTTCGTATAGGCCTCTATGGCAAAATTCATCGAAGGTACTACGCCGTAACACGGCACGATCCACTCTTTTTTGATCTTCCAGTCAAAACGTTCTTTCATCCAGTTTTTAATGGCTCTATAGTATCGTGGTGGGTAAACCGTATACCCATATACAGGATGTTCCGCTCTACGCTTCAGTGTCTCCTGCACACAGGGGGGAGATGCCAGATCCATATCGGCCACCCACAAGGGCAGCAAATCATTGGTACCGAATTTAAGTATGGCATCATCCAGTTTGGTTGCATATGTACCTTTTCTGTCAATCACTTCAAAATGCATTAGATTTCCTCTCTTTTTTCCCACACAGACAGTGGATGGCGCAGAGGATCTGCTTTTTGAAAGTAGGCTTCTTCCTCTGCTACAAGGTTGAAAAGAGATTTATAACGCTTGTAACAGAATTGAAAATACGCTTTTATCTCACGGCGTTTCTCTTCAAAGTTGACGCCTGAAAGTGCAGGTATGTGTAACAAAGATCATCCCTTGGCGGTTTAAAAATCTTCTTTCTCTTTGGCACTCTCTATCATAGAGATGATCAGTGTGTAAACGTTGGCTATCACTGCACCAATGACCAAACCTATTGCCAAGGTATGGGCATCATAGAATTTCAGTGCAAAAAATGCCGGTATAAGATGCAGGTCAGCTACGAGTGAACCGGCCAAAAGCTCTGCTGAAAGTGTATTTCTCACACCCAGTTTCAAGATCGTTGAGATCACATTGACTGAACCGGCTATAAAAAGTGCAACCAGTGCTTCATCATACAAAAAAGCTGCTGATGTTGTTAACGACATCAGCGTAAAAAATATATAAAAAACTTTTCCCCATTGCATAAGCTAACTCCTTAAAAGTTTGACGTGACTATATTGTACCATTTTCATACATGGCACGCATTTTTTCTTTCTCTTTCTCTCTTTTGAGTTTTGCTGCCTCTTTTTCTCTAAAGTCAGACACAGAAAACTTCAACCACATCAAGATCGGTGATGCCACAAAGATGGAAGAGTAGGTACCGACGATAATTCCAACCAGTAGTGTAAATCCAAATCCATGAATGATCTCTCCACCAAACATCCATAAGGTAAAGACCACAAAGAATGTGGTGAGAGAGGTCAGTGTCGTTCTTGAGAGTGTTCTGGTGACAGATTCATCAATAATATCTCCAAGATCAGGATTTTTAATGGTCCTGATACCTTCACGGATACGGTCAAATACAATAATGGTATCGTTCAGGGAGTAACCCAGAATGGTCAGTAAAGCTGCCAGTGTATCAAGATTTACCTCAATGTTAAAGAGTACTACCGCTCCCATGGCTATGGTCACATCGTGTACCAGTGCCATGACAGAAGCAACAGCAAAACGCCACTCAAATCTGAATGAGACATAAATAAGAATACCGATGATCGCAAGAAGCAGTGACATCAGTCCTTTTTCTCTCAGTTCAGAACCTACTTTGGCTCCAACCATATCTACCCTGCGGATTTCAAACTTTCCTGTATCGAGCAAAAGGTCATGTACGGTATCGGAAACATCTTCACCCAGTACTTGAGAGGAGGTCTTCGTACGAATGACCACCTCTTCCTCTGTACCAAAGAAAGTAACTGTCGCAGACTCATAATGTTTGTCTTTTGCAATAGCCTCTCTGATCTTTTTGATCGGTGCTTTCCCTTCATACTTGACCTGTACCAAAGTACCGCCGGCAAAGTCAATACCATAGTTGAACCCTTTAGTCATGATCAGACCAAAAGAGATCACAAGCAATACAATAGACAAAATACCAAAACGTTTACTCTTACTCATTAACGAGAGAGGTTTTTCATACTTGAATACTTCCATTATTTTGCCCCCTCTGTTTTAATGCCAAACCAAAATCCCAGTTTGTTCTTGTTGATCCTCGGTAAGAGCCACTGGTAAATACCGTGTGTTCCTACGATCGCTGTAAGCATAGATGCCAAAATACCAATACTCATGGTCAAGGCAAAACCTTTAATGGCTCCTGTACCATACACATACAGTACCACTGCTGCGATCAGAGTCGTCACGTTCGCATCAAGGATCGCTGTAAAGGCATTGTTATATCCGTCTTCTATGGCTTTAGGCACGGACTTGCCTTCATAAAGCAATTCTCGGATACGTTCGGTAATAATAACGTTGGCATCCACCGCCATACCGACCGTAAGCACAATACCTGCCATACCAGGCAGTGTCAATGTCGCCCCAAAGAGTGACATGATCGCCAAAATAAGGAAAAGATTCCCTATCAATGCTACATCTGCAACCACACCTGCCATACCGTAGTAAAGCACCATAAAAATGACAACCATAATGAAACCAAGAACAAGTGCCAGAGAGCTTGATCTGATACTGTCTGCTCCAAGGCTTGGTCCCACCGATCTTTTCTCCATGACATACACAGGTGCAAGCAATGCTCCTGAACGAAGTGCAATAGCAAGATCGTGTGCTTCATCGATTTTGAAGCTACCCGATATTTGTACATTACCGCCACCGATACGTTCTCTGATGTTCGGTGCAGAATAGACTTTGTTATCTAGCACAACAGCCATACGCTTACCTACACTTACTGCCGTAAAGTCACCAAATATTTTGGCTCCCTGCCCGTTAAGTGAGAAATTGATCACAGGCTGGTTGTTCTGGTCGAACCCTACTTTTGCATCTGTCAGCATAGAGCCGTCAAGTACCGGGATCTGCTTAAGAAGGTAACGCTCACTGGTCGCTACATCCGGTAAAATGATATCACCAAAACTTTTGGCTTCATTTTCACTCATCGTCGCCACTCTGGCAGCTCTATCTTCATCTACCGCCATAAGCTGCAAGTGTGCCGCACGTGCAATAAGCTCACGAATACGCTGCTCATCTGCCTGTGTTTTAATACCCGGTACCTCAACAAGGATCTTGTCTTCACCCTGCTTTGCAACAGTCGGTTCTGCTAGACCAAACTCATTGAGTCTGTTTCGAATCGTATCGACTGCCTGGCTAATGGCATTGGCTTTTGTACGTTCGATCTCTTCTTCTGTCATCTTGAGTGTGAATTTCAATCCATTCTCACTCAACACTGTACCTTCCAACTCTTTTTTCAAAAGTGCTTTGGCTTTGACCACATCATCTTTGTCCAGCAGTTCAAAAGTGATCTCTTTATGCTCAACAATACGAAGTTCATCAAAGATGATCTCTTCATCATCAAAAATGTACTTGGTCGTTGCCGCCATGGACTTAATACGTGACTCTATAGCGATATCACTCTTGATACCAAGTAACATATGAAGCCCACCCTGAAGGTCAAGCCCCAATGTGATCTTTTTTCCACTTTCACTTTGCGTGAGCGAAGGAATCGAAAATACGATTCCGAAAATCAACGCAAAAGCAAAAAGTATAATTCTGAAATTAAGCGTTTTCATTACCTAATTCAACCTTTTTTGCAACAAATGTTTTTTCAAGTTTAACAACAGTGTCATCATTTAGTTTGATTTTGATAAAATCTTCTTCAGGCTTTACTACAACTGCATGAATACCGCCGGATGTGATGATCTTGTCACCTTTTTCAAGTCCTGCGATCATTGCTGCGTGTGCTTTTTGTTGTTTTTGTTGCGGTCTGATGATTAAAAAATAAAAAATCGCAAATAAAAATACGAGTGGTAAAAGTGAAACTAGTCCGTTACTGTCCATAAAGGAATCCTTTGAATAAAATTAGGCATTATTTTAACACTTTAGAGATAACAAGAGGCTTTTTCATTGCACTTTTGGGATCGCTTTTCATATATTTGGAGTATTGGAAACTCTCACAGCCATTTCTCAACACCTTTTTTGCACTTCTTTCACTCTATCTGCTCCTGCAGTCCAATCAAAAAATATGGTTCTTTTCAGGCTTTTTCACTGCTGTTTTTTGGTTCTGGTGGATCACTGTCTCTTTCAAACACTACGACATGCTCTGGGCCATCCCCATAGCCCTCGTATTTATTTCGCTTACTTACGGTTTTCTCTTTTGGCTCATTGCATGGGCGAGCAAAAAAATCCCTCAACTCTTCACGCTTCACTCTTCACTCTTCACTCTCACACTTAAAGTCATCGGGCTTTTAAGTGTGAGTTACCTCCACCCCTTCGGCTTCGACTGGTTCAAACCCGAACTGATCTTCATACACACTTACCTTGGCATAGAAAAATGGCAATTTGCGTTTGTTTTGACAGCCATCATACTCTCGATCTGGCGAAAGAATTTTCTCTTTATGCTCCTCATCCTTTTGGCCTATCAACCCTCTTCAAATCTCAATGTAGCGCTGCCAAAAGATATTGAGATCGTCACTACCCGTACTGCCGTAGAGGACAAATGGAATAAAACCCTGCACAAAGAACAGTTCACAGAAGTTTTTAAACACATAGACCTTGCTATAGAAAAGAAAAAAACACTTGTCATTCTTCCCGAATCTATCTTCCCTGTTTTCCTGAATTACGATAAAACACTACTTGCCAAACTCAAGGAACGTGCAAAACAGATCTCTATTGTTACGGGAGGATTGTATTGGGACGGTAAAACACCCCACAACTCTGCTTATATTTTCACCGATGACAATATCACCATTGCCAACAAAGTACTGCTCGTGCCTTTTGGAGAAAGCAACCCTCTTCCTGATTTTCTCTCCGACTGGGTCAACAAAGTGTTTTATGACGGTGCTGTAGACTATAAAGCCAGTGAAAATGTTGTAGATTACGACATTGACGGCATCACTTACCGAAATGCCATCTGTTTTGAGGCCACTTCAGAAAAGCTCTATGAAGGCCGTCCTAAAAACATGATAGTTTTAAGTAACAACGGCTGGTTCACCCCCTCCATTGAACCTACGCTGCAAAAACTACTGCTACAATACTACTCTAAGAAATACGGTACCACTATTTACCATAGCGTAAATATGTCCCCGTCATACACTATTCAGGATGGAAAAATTGCAAAAACAGAAGAGGAATAAATTTTGGGTAGCCCCCATCAAGGGCTACCAGTACATTTCAAAGATGTTACCGGCAAACTGTCGTTACTACCCTACCTGCTCCGAGTATGCTGCCTGGCAATTTGAATTCAATACCCCGCATAAAGCCTTTCTTGCAAGTACCCTGCGTATTTTACGCTGCAATCAACTCTTTAACGGTGGCATTGACTACCCTCTTCTGGTCTATGTACCCCCAAAGCTCCTTTCTTTGCTTGATTTTAATAGAATGTGTGGCAAAATAAAAGTTATATATTGGTTTGTTCCCAAAGATGCGAGCCGTTCACTCTATTATTTATTAAAGGATTTTGATGCCATCAACCAAGCAAGTAGTACTTAACGCACCACTGGACATGCACCTGCACCTCAGAGACGGAGAGATGCTGGAAAACATTGCCCTTTGCTCTGCCCAGACTTTCTCCGCTGCTATCATCATGCCCAACCTGGTACCCCCGGTAAGCACAAAAGAAGAAGTTGTGGCTTATAAAAAACGTATTGAGCATGCTATTGCTGATGAAAAATTCACCCCTTACATGACACTATTTTTCAAACCAAGTTACGACAAAGTATTTTTAGAATCGGTCAAAGACCACATCACTGCAATTAAACTCTACCCTGCGGGCATCACAACCAACTCAGAGGGTGGTGTGAGTGGTTTTGATGTCGAAGAGTTGAGACCGGCACTTTCCGCCATGGCAGCACTTGGCATACCGCTTTGTGTCCATGGGGAGACCAACGGTTTTGTAATGGACAGAGAGGCGGAGTTTGTCTCCATCTATGAAAAACTCGCCTCTGCATTTCCAGATTTGAAGATCATCATGGAGCACATTACCACCAAAGAATCTGTAGCCGCACTGGATAAATTTGAAAACCTCTATGCGACCATTACCGTACACCATCTGCTCATCACTTTGGATGACGTGGCGGGCGGTATGCTTCAGCCCCATTTGTTCTGTAAACCCATTGCCAAACGCCCTGAAGACAGAGAGGCTCTACTTAAAGTAGCTCTTGAAGCGCACCCCAAAGTGATGTTCGGGTCAGACTCTGCACCGCACCCCAAACATGCTAAAGAGTCCTGTGGATGTGCAGCCGGGGTCTTTACATCACCCATTGCCCTGCAGCTTTTAACAGAAATTTTTGAAAAGAACAATGTCTCTTTCGACAAGCTTCAGGTATTTGTTTCGGGTAATGCACAAAACATTTACGGTGTTACACCTCCTGCAAAAACAGTGGTTTTAGAGAAAAAACCTTTTAAAGTACCTTCAAACTACAACGGTGTGGTGCCGATGTATGCCAATGAAACATTAGCCTACCGTATAAAGGAAGTCAACCATGGATAGCCGTCTAAAAGAGTTTGAAAAGGGACATGAAAACTTTCAAAAGATCAAATTTAAAGAGAGTAAAGAGCGTTTTAAAAAACTCATAGATGAAGGGCAGCACCCCAAAGCACTCTTCATTGGTTGCTCTGATTCGCGTGTGATGCCTGCCATGATAACAGGTTCCGGTCCCGGTGATCTTTTCATTGTACGAAACATAGGCAATTTTGTGGCGCCTTATAAACCGGATGAAGACTACCATGCAACCGCATCTGCCATAGAGTATGCGGCAACGGTATTGGAAGTATCCGATATTATTGTCTGCGGACATTCCCACTGCGGAGCCATCGAATCACTCCACAAGAACATCAAGCCCACTTCAGAGAACATACATACACTCAAATGGCTTGAACTGGGCAACGAGGCAAAAAAAGTAGCCCTGCTCGCTTACGGAAAAGATGACAGAGATGCTATGCTGAGATATACAGAAAAAATTTCTGTGGTCTTTCAGCTTGACAACCTTTTGACCTACCCCGGTGTCAAGAAACGCGTTGAAGAAGGCACACTGTTCCTGCATGGCTGGCATTACCATATTGAAGATGGTGACATTGAGTATTATGATGATGAGAGCTATACATTTAAACCACTTAGCTCACACACAGAAGGAGTATCATGATCGCTAACAATATAGATGCACTCATAGGAAATACACCCTTAGTCAAGATCAATTCGCTCTCCAAAGAGACAGGCACGACCATTCTTGGGAAATGTGAATTTATGAACCCTACTTCATCTGTAAAAGATCGAATTGCTTTTAACATGATCAACGAAGCCATGAAAAGCGGAAAGATCAGCAAAGATTCTACCATCATTGAACCCACCAGCGGCAATACAGGTATAGGCCTTGCCGCCATTTGTGCTTCACGGGGCTTAAGACTGATCTTGACCATGCCTGAATCTATGAGTATTGAGAGACGCAAGATCCTTACCTATCTTGGTGCTGAACTTGTACTCACCCCTGCGGCAGAAGGGATGAACGGTGCCATTGAAAAAGCAGACCTGCTTGCAAAAGAGCTGAACAATGCCATTGTACTTCAACAGTTTAAAAACCCGGACAACCCTGATATCCACAGAAAAACCACTGCACTGGAGATACTCAAAGATACCAACAACAGTATCGACATATTTGTTGCTGCTGTAGGTACAGGGGGAACGCTGACCGGTACGTCTGAAGTTTTAAAAGAGAAGATCCCTTCACTCATTTCTATTGCAGTGGAACCCTCGGACTCAAATATATTGAGCGGCGGTACTCCCGGAGCACATAAAATTCAAGGTATCGGTGCGGGTTTTGTTCCGGATATTTTAAATACTTCCGTTTATGATGCTGTTATTACTGTAAGCAATGAAGATGCTTATAAAATGGCGCAAAAAGTAGCAAAAGAAGAAGGATTGCTCGTAGGTATATCTGCAGGGGCCAATCTTCATGCAGCCTATATGACTGCAAAAAAACCGGAACACAAAGGTAAAACCATTGTGACCGTGCTTTGTGATACTGCCGAACGCTACCTCTCCACCGAACTTTTTGATCTCTGAGGTTTTACCTTGCCAAAACTTTTGGAAACAATCAAAATTAAAAATGGTGAAGTCTTTAACCTCCCTTACCATCAAAAACGTTTTGACAAAAGCAGACAAAACCTTTTTGATATCTACAATCCAATAAATCTCTCTTCTCTTCTCGACCCACCTCTGGAAGGTCTGTACAGATGCAGGATCATTTATGACCAAGCCATTGAGTCTATAGAGTATATTCCCTACAAAGCAAAGCAGATACAGACATTGAAAATTGTTTCTTCGGACATCACCTATGCTCATAAATTTCTCAACAGAGATGTTTTCACTGCATTGCTTGCACAAAATCCTGATTTTGATGACATTATCATTGAAAAAGAGGGGTGTATTACAGATACAACAATCTCAAATCTGGCCTTTTATGACGGGGAATATTGGTTGACTCCGAAAAAGCCTCTGCTTGAAGGAACAATGAGGGCAAAACTGCTGGACGAAGGATTTTTGCAAACAAATGATATTAAAAGTTCTGAAATATCAAAGTATAAAAAAGTAGCTCTAATGAATGCTATGATAGGATTTAAAATTATTAATAATCCAAAGATCATACTGGAGACATCATGACCATTAACCTCTTTCAAACTCCCCAATACAGATCTTTAATGACAGAGCATATTGAAAAAACGATCAGCTATCTTTTTGAAAAGAACCAGGAGTTTGCCATTGCCTGTGAGATCAAATCTGTCACTTTTGATCCTGAACTGCCGGCAAGTATCAAAGAAACTTTTAACGATACAGTTATGTTCATTCTAAGCGGATATACCTTTGAGACAGCAAAACTTGAAGAAGATACATTTTGTTTTGAGGCGGGATTTGGGGAAAATAATTTTGGGTCCACTGTTTCGGTGCCTTTGCTGGCCATCAAACAGTTATTTGTAGGAGATCATCCTATCGTATTGAATCTTGCAGAACCTACACGTAAAAAAGAGACTTCCACCAAAAGTTCCATGGAAGCACTTATGAATAACCCTGAAAATAAAAAGCTTCTCAAAAAAAAGAAGCTTTGATCTTCAGGAGATCATTTTTACCTAACACTGACCTGCCATAATATAATCAACTACATTATCTACATAAGCATTGTGTTTGTTCTCTTTTGTATAAGCGACATAAAACTTGCGCTTCATGGTATATCCTCTAAGTCTTGACTCAAAAAGCTCACCTCTGGCAACTTCTTCAGCAATGACATGTCTTGAAATAATAGAGACTGCCGGTTTTTCCACATCTTTTTTAGATCTTTTGATCGCCTGAAGTACTGCTGTTGTGTTGGAGACTTCAGAGATGACATCAAAACTTTTACAAGAGACACCCAGTTCTTCAAAAACTTCAGAGACTATTTTTCTTGTATGTGATGACTCTTCACGGCAGATCCATCTGTAATCGTACAGCTCTTCTGTTTTAAGTGATTTTGGAATAGGCACATTAGAGACAACAACCAACTCATCTTCCAACCACTCTCTATAGATAAGGTCACCATCCATTACCGGTGATTCTATCAGTCCGACATCCAGTTTTCTCTCTTTAAGTTTTTCAACAATATTTTCAGAGTTGTCTATACTCAGGTTTACATCATTATTGATAGTCTCTGACATTGCATTGAGACACTCTCCTGGTATCACATAGGTACCAATAGTATAAGAAGCGCCCAGTCTGAAGGTCATCTCTTTATTGATGATCTTCAGGATATCTTTTTCTGAAGAGTTGATCTCTTTTTCCAATCTTGTTGCGATCTTATAGAGTTCTTCTCCTTCAGCAGTCAGTTTGATACCATTTTTCTTACGTTCAATGATCTTTGCAGCAAGGTATTTTTCAATAAATTTAATTTGCTGTGTTACTGCCGGTTGTGAGATCCCTAATTTCGCAGATGCTTTAGAGAAACTTCTCTCTCTGGATACTGTCAGAAAAGTTTCTAATTTCACAAAATCTTTTAACATTTTTTGTTCCTTTATTAATCAAGGTATATAAGTACCTATTAATTTATGTATAAATATTTCATAATTATATCAAAAAAAAGTTAATGAACGATAACAACACCTTATTTTTTACAAAATAAATTTCTTTTACTTATAAATTTTTATGGAAGATATCAAAATATTATATGTACACTCTGAAAAAGTAGAGCTACTCCTTAATAATTTAACGATATAATTGTTATATTATAGGAGTGTCATACAGAATGGAACAGATATTTGAAAGTCTTAACCCCTCACAACGTGAAGCCGTTGAACATATAGATGGTGCAATGCTTATACTTGCTGGTGCAGGCTCTGGAAAAACAAAAACCCTGACAGCCAGACTTGCATATCTTGTAGGTGAAGTGGGCATAGATCCTGCCAATACTTTAACCCTGACCTTTACCAATAAAGCAGCAGCAGAAATGAGAGAAAGAGCACTCAAACTCATGCCGACCAAAGTATCTCACCCTCCCCTGCTCTGTACTTTTCATAAGTTCGGATTACTGTTCCTAAAGTTCCACATAGAAAAACTGGGAAGAAAAAACACTTTTGTGATCATAGACAGTGACGACAAAAAACGTTTGCTTCGCTCCATTGCCAAAGAGTTGAAGATCGATCTCAATATTGCTTTTATCGCTTCAGAGATCTCCAAATACAAAAACTCTCTGCTCACCCCTGAAGTAGTCCTCCAGAAAGCTGAACTCTCCGACTATAAACAGGTGGCAAAGATTTATGAGGTATATCAGACAAATATAGAAGAGAACAACCTGGTTGACTTTGATGACCTGCTGATGCTAACCTACAAGATCCTCGATGAGAATGAAACCTTGAGAAAAGAGACATCAAACCGTTACAAGTACATCATGGTAGATGAGTACCAGGATACCAATGAACTTCAGTATCGGCTTTTGAAACATCTCTGCAGTGAACATGAAAATATTTGTGTGGTCGGAGATGATGACCAGAGTATTTATGGGTGGAGGGGTGCGAACATCCGTAATATTCTGGAATTTGCAGACAATTTCAAAGAGACTAAAACAGTAAAACTTGAAACGAACTACCGCTCCACAGAACCCATTCTCAAAGCGGCCAATACACTCATAGAACACAACTCAACCCGTTTGGGAAAAAAACTGACCTCCCATAAAGGTGCCGGTACAGAGGTTAAACTGCTTCACTCTCTGGATGAATCTATGGAAGCAAAAGCCATTGCCCATCAGATCCATGAACTTATTGATGAAGGGGCTGACCCGGATGACATTGCTGTACTTTACCGTATCAATGCACTTTCCCGTTCACTTGAAGAGGGCTTTTCAAAAGAGGGTCTTGGCTTCAAGCTCATTGGCGGTATGCGTTTTTATGAACGTGCAGAGATCAAAGACATCATCTCTTACTTCAGAGTACTTTCCAACCCGCATGATGACTTCTCTTTGCTGCGCATTATCAACAAACCAAAACGGGGCATTGGGAAAGCAAGCATTGAAAAACTGCAAAAAGCAGCCTTTGATACACAAATGTCACTCTACGCTTACATAGAAGAGAGTCTGTCGGGCAGACAAGAACTTGTCATTTCTAAAAAAGTAGCAACTTCTCTTGCCAAACTTACAGAAGACATTAAAGTACTTCGGGAAGAAGCCAGAACCACCCTTGGGAACTTCATTACTCTTTTTGATGAACGTATCAAACTCAAAGACCACTATGCAACCATGGTGGACGGATTTGAGCGCATTATGAATATTGATGAATTTTACGGCTACTTCAGAGATGCCGTCGTCAAGAACCCCGACCTTACTTTAGATGAGTTCCTCAATGACATTTCACTGCAAAGCGATCAGGACCAGATAGAAGAAGATGCCATTACCATTATGAGTATTCATGCAGCCAAAGGTTTGGAGTTTGAACATCTCTTTGTCATTGGTCTGGAAGAGGAGTTCTTTCCGCTTCTGGGTGAAGGCTGCAATATGGAAGAGGAGCGTCGCCTGGGTTATGTAGCTATTACCAGAGCCAAGTCTGACCTTACCCTTTGTTATGTAGACAGCCGTTTCTACAAAGGGCGCCGTAAGATGATAGACAAAAGCCGTTTTCTCGGTGAAGCCGGACTCATTCAGGATGCTTCATTGAAAATCACTAAAGCTTCCACCTTTAAAAAAGGAGACCTGGTCAAACATAAGATCTTCGGGATCGGACGGGTTCAGGCTGCCAACAAATCAGGAAAAGATTATAAATTGCTGATCAACTTTGGCGGGAATAAGAAAGAGATACTTTCTTCTTTCGTACAATCCCTATAATGTAGGGTGTTGTCCCCTGACAACACCTTTTGATTAAATTATTTGGTGTTGTGAGGACACAACATTCTACAGGAATATTATTTGAACAGACTCTTTGTCGTAAACAAACCCATCTTCAGAACATCCAACGGCTACATGGGCTATGTCAAACGTAAATACGGTACCAAAAAAGTAGGTTTTTCCGGCACACTTGACCCTTTTGCCACAGGATGCCTCATTGTTGCCACCGGCCAATACACCAAACTCTTTCAGTACCTCAACAAAACACCTAAAAGCTACAAAGCCACCCTGTGGCTTGGGGCAAACTCTCCAAGCCTCGATATAGAGCAGATAGACAGTCTGAAAGAGGTGCAGGAGTTTTCAAAAAAAGAAGTAGAAGAAGTACTTCTTTCACTGAAAGGGGAACTAACGTACTACCCGCCAAAGTTCTGTGCCAAAAAGGTCAACGGTAAACGTGCGTATGAACTTGCGCGTGAAGGTAAAGAGGTAACACTTAAAACCATCACTTCAAACATTTACGACATCAAACTTCTCAACTACAACCACCCTTTTGTACATTTTGAAGCCAAGGTGAGTGAAGGAACATACATCCGTTCTCTAGGTGCTCTCGTTGCAGATAAACTGGGAGTGGATGGTACACTCTCTTCCCTGCACCGTATCCATGAAGGTCAGTTCCACTATGACAATGAAAAAGCCCTCGATCCCTTCACACACTTAGCCCTTCCTTCCAATGTTTATATAGGTGAGGAGGCTTGCTTGGAGTTGGGTAAAAAACTCTCTATAGACGATTTTCAGCATCAGAAAGATGCAATTTACCTTATTGAGACTTCAGGCTTCTATTCTATTATTGAAATTACAGAGGGTGAAGTAAAATACAGATTTAACCGTATACCAAAATTTCGGGAGAACACACTGTAAGTCTAATATTGGCAGTAAAGAGGAGATCAAAAATTTATATCTTTCATAAGGGTTTTCATTTCTTTTTCTCCTGAACAGGCTTCAGAGACTCTTTTAGCTCATTTTTTTCTTTTTCTGTATCAGTTTATAGGTAACATAGTATTTAAAAATGTTAGCGAGGTAGGTCACCGTTTCGGTACAGACCTTTTCTGCTGCCAAAACATAACAAAAGCGAAGACCATAAGCGCTCTCTCACGCGAGCTGAAATGTACCTCCTAGTCATCAAAACGCAGGTCAAGCGATGGTTGTGCATTCATAGGTTTCTCTTTTTGATTTTTCTGTTTCATTGTAACTAAAGCCTGATTTAAGATATCTTCTGTTGCAGAAAATCAAAGAAATAATACAGACTGCTTTAATGTTTCTAAGCACCTCCTGATATAATCCTAAAGAACAAATCAACCCTAAGGCAGATCATGTACAGCATCAACGCCCACGCAAAAGTAAATATATTTTTAAAAATCACAGGTCATAAAGACGGCTACCATACCTTGGTATCACGATTTATGAGAGTAGAAGATCTTTACGATACCATTGAGTTTATCCCTTGTGAGTGTGACTCTTTTACCATTGAAGGATGTGATGACATTCCTTTGGAGTCCAATACTATTTACAAAGCCTACAAAGCATTGAATGATGCCACAGGTGATCTTAACATACTCAACTTTTTTTACAAACATAAAGTGGTAGTTACAAAACGTATTCCCTCACAGGCAGGTCTTGGTGGAGGATCTTCTGATGCTGCTGCATTTATGCGACTTGTCAAAGAAACCTGCAACCTGATGATAAGCACGGAAGATCTGGCCAAACTAGGAAGTGAAGTGGGCGCAGATGTACCATTTTTTGTCTACAATTACCCCTGTGCCAATGTTTCAGGTTTTGGAGAGATCGTAAAATCTTTTGAAGAAGCACCTTTGGATTTAGAGATCTACACTCCAGACATAAAATGTGACACGGCTGAAGTCTATAAGACATTTAACCACTACTTGCTGCAGCACATCTCTCTGACATCCTTTTTCGGCTGGGACAAAATGACATCCAAAAGTCTGCTCTCACTGATCGTCGATCCTATTGCCCTCAATGACCTCTACCCCGCTGCCATGGTAGCCTACCCGGAACTTGAAGAACTTGACAGAGAAGGCTGGTTCTTTTCAGGCAGTGGAAGCAGCTTCTTTAGACTCAAAGAGGGGTGATCTTCTATAGGTGGTCTTGCCAGGCAAATAGCTTACATAACTCTAAAAACACCTCGTCCAATGCTGCTTCTATCTCTATCTTCTCTTTCGTTACAGGATGTTCAAAAGAGATATACTGTGCATGCAGCAAGAGTCTGTGGGATTCAAACTTCTCCCGAAACAATTTGTTATGCTCTCCCCTGCCGTGTTTGGTATCTCCTACTATGGGGTGAAAAATATGTTTCATATGCCGCCTGAGTTGATGTTTTCTACCTGTATGCGGGAAAAGTCTGAGCAGAGAGTAACGTGCAACCGGATAACGGCTGACAGGATACGGCAACTCTACAGTTGCCAATCGTACAAAAGAGGTTTGCGCTTCCTGTGCTTCTTTTCCAATACCTTTCTCTTTTTCTACTTTGGTATCTAACATCTGTTTTAACGGGTAGTTGATCTCAGCAGACACATCAGTGTAGCCACGAACCACAGCGATGTACTCTTTTTTTACCCTATTTTCCCGAAAAAGCAGAGACAAGACTTTTGCCACTTCTGCATTCAACGCAAAAAGCAACACCCCAGATGTAGGTTTATCCAAGCGGTGTACAGGATACACATACTGCCCTATCTGGTCTCTTACAAGCTGCAAAGCGAAACGTGTTTCATGCTTATCTATGGGTGACCTGTGCACCAACAAGCCTGAAGGTTTGTTGATCGCTATTATATCTCTATCCCTGTAGAGTATCTCCAGTGCTTCTTCCACTTACCGTGCCTCAAGCCATCTTATAGATGTACTCTTTGTTCAGAGAATGTGTACTCTTTTAAGAAAAACGGATCCGTGATATTCAAGGCTTTACCCATCTTTTCACTGATCAGTCTATACGAGAAACTGTATTTTGCATAGACTGCCCCTTTAGGAATGGGGAAGATATATTTCTTGGTTGTTTTACCCTCCTGTCTTGTATCATTCACTTTTTTGACTGCCAGGTGTGGGATGGTGTCGTTTCCTTTTTCATCT
>DQSX01000058.1 GCA_015663065.1 Sulfurovum sp. | reverse complement strand
GTCATTGCGTACCCGTTCCTACCGTCTAACGGTAAACCTGTAGAGCAGGCGGTAGAAGATGATCTTAAGATCGATCAGGTGATGATCGGTTCCTGTACCAACGGGCGTATTGAAGACTTGCGTATCGCTGCGGAGATCATGAAGGGTAAAAGAGTAGCCAAACATACACGTATGATCGTTACCCCTGCCACACAGAAGATCTTGCTTCAGGCACAACATGAAGGGTTGACAGATATTCTCATTGAAGCAGGTGCCGTGGTTTCCAACCCTACCTGTGGTGCCTGTCTTGGCGGATACATGGGAATACTGGGTGACGGCGAACGTTGTGTAGCAACCACAAACCGTAACTTCGTAGGTCGTATGGGTGCCAGAACTTCTGAAATTTATTTGGCGAACTCAGCTGTAGCAGCGGCTTCTGCTATTGCCGGTAAGATTGTTGATCCACGCGATATCTAATTTCTGATTTTGAATAAGTCTAGCTTCACTCACCTTTTTCCAAAAAAGAAGACGGGGCAAGATAAGCTTCCGACCAAAAGTGCCAAAAAGGTGGTTTTGGTCATTTTCACCCTTTTTTTCCTTCTCTACCTAGAGTATAAACCTTACGCAAATACGTCTCATCAGATTACAAGTCTCACCGAGTATTTTTTTACTATTTACCAGTTCATACTCAATCAAACTTTGGGTATTGTACATGAAGGTGGCCACGGTGTTTGCTATATTTTGCCTTGTCCACAGTTCATAATGGTAAGTATGGGTACAGTGTTTCAGTGGCTTTTCCCATTGGGGATCGCATATTACTATAAAAGAAAAGGTAACCTGACGGCATTCTATATCGGGCTCTTTATCTTTGGGATTTCGATGGACTACACTGCCTGGTATATGTCCACCGCACACGAAGGAGCCTTTTTGCCTGCGCATAAATCATTTTTGGGTGTAGATGCTTTACATGATTTCCATTATATTTTTTCTACACTGGGAGTATTGGCGTATGAGTCTTTGATCTCAGGATTAACCAGAACAATTGGCTACCTCTTAATGATCGCTTCCTTGATAGGTATGTTCTTTGAAACATTTTCAAATAAAGGAAATAAAAACTAATGAAACCGTACATAGTTATGAAACAGGGTTTTTAAAACCCTGCATTCGGATCAAAACCAAATCCTCCACCGCCGCCAAAGTCCAGTGTACCAAAACTCTGTTGTGCAAATGAGGGGTCGCTGTGTCCGTGTTGCAGTGAACTGCCCCTTAACATGGTGATGTCCATTTTTGGATCTATGCCCTTTGGACAGACAGCCGTACACTCTCCGCATAAAGTACAGTCCCACACACCGTTGCTTTGAATGTTGTCTATGATGGTCTTTGCATCCCCTTCGCGTTTGTCAGAAGTATAACGGTAGGCCCTTGTGAGTGCAAAAGGCCCTAAAAAGTCCGGGTTTACCGCATAGACAGGGCAGGCAGAGTAGCAGGAGTCACACAGTATGCAGTCTGTCTGTTTTTCTGTGAATTTTTCATCATCATGCGTCAGGGATGCTTCCTGACTCTCATGCAGCCAGGCCGTGCTTTTAAGCAGTGTCTCTTTGGCTTTGTGTTTGTCTACTTTTAGGTCACGCAGTACGGGGTGGTACTGCAATGGCTCTATCAGGTCTCCGGGTTTAACTTTGTATGAACAGGAGAGTTCTTCTCTGCCATTCACACGCACAGCACAGGTACCGCAGACGGAAGCACGACATCCTGCTGAAAATGTCAAGCTGGCATCTTGTGTCTCTTTGATGTATGTCAGGGCATTAAGAAGAGGGATCTCTCCGGCAGGCAAGGTATAGAGTTGATGGCTGTTTGTTTCAGAACGTAAAATCTTTATCTGCATTATGACTCCCTTTTCCACTGTAAAACAATATGTTGTTTGAAAGCTTCATTTTCACTTTCAAACCCCAGTTTGTAATGTGCCCCGCGGCTCTCATCTCTGGTTATGGCTGCAGAGATGATGGTAGGTGCCAGAAGCAGGGCATTTTTAAACTCCAAAAAGTCGATAAGGTTTTGGTTGTTTGTAGGGCTTTTGTCTGCTATCCCCATGGTTTTTTGCGCTACCTGCATCTCTATGACCTCTTCAAGTGCGGCATGCAATTGTTTATTCTCTCGAACGATGCCTACTTTTTCATAAAAAAGATTTCCCAAAAGTTCTCTGTAGGGATAAAAACTTGCACGCTTCTCTTGTGAAAAAAGTTTTTCTATCTCTAAAGTGTCTTTCTCTTTTTGTGTAGGCTCCGCAGGTTTTGAAGAAGCATAAATAGAGTGTTTATAGGCATTCTCTCCGGCAAACTTCCCAAAAGCAATGATCTCAAGCAGAGAGTTGCCGCCTAGACGGTTGGCACCATGTACTTTGGCATTGGAACACTCTCCCACTGCAAAACAGCCTTTAATGCCAGTGACTTCAAGGGCATAGTCTACATCTATACCACCCATGCTGTAGTGTGCCACGGGTTTGATAGGAATGAGGTCTGTCGCGGGATCGACATGCTCATGGATCTTGCAAAGTTCCATTTCCTGAGGCAATAATTCCATGAGTTTCTCCTCTCCCAAGTGACGTACATCTAAAAAGACTCTTTGCCCCTCTTGCATTTGTGCAAAGATGGCACGGGCTACTTCATCACGGGGTTTGAGTTCATCGACAAAACGTTCCCCTTTTTCATTAACAAGGTAACCACCTTCTCCCCTTGCAGATTCTGAAATGAGAATAGCAGAGTGTTTGAGTGCAGTAGGGTGGAACTGTATGAACTCCATGTCAGAGACAGCCCCTCCTGCACGCAAAACTGCTGCTACTCCATCACCGGTGGAACCGTAAGCATTGGTGGTATTGCCATGGTAGAGTGAAGCATAGCCACCCGTTGCCATGACTACGGACTTTGCATCTATTTGCAGTACTTCTCCGGTACGAATGTCTAAAAAGGTGGCACCTTTAACCACATCATCTTTGACAATGAGGTTAAGCAGATAGTGTTCATCTAAAAAATCTATATTCTCTTTTAAGCAGGTATCGTAGAGGGTATGCAGGATCTTTAGTCCTGTATAATCCTGTGCATAGCAGGCACGTTTGGCTGAAGCACCACCCATTTGACGTTGTGCAACGGTTTTTATGGCAGGGGTCAGACCCGCAGACGATAACTCACTTAGTGACTTATCATCAGAGGTCAGACCCCTAACATCAAAACGTGAAAAAGGCACACCTAAATTTTCCAGCCACTCTATGGTCTTGGGTGCATCAGCACACATTTGGCGTACCATCTCCTCATCACACAGACCATGGGCTGACTTGATAGTGTCTGCAATATGTGAAGAGACATGATCTTCTCCGACATTGCCAAGGGCAGCGTTGATGCCTCCCTGTGCCATAGAGGTTTGAGAGTTGGTAGGGTAGCTTTTCCCCACGACAAGCACAGAAGCACCGGCTTCTTGCGCTGAGAGCGCAGCAGTAAGTCCCGCGCCACCAGAACCAATAATCAATACATCAACCATTAATCACCTTTTAAAAAAGTTTCAATATTATCTACTATGCCTTCGAGAAGCTTATGTCTTGCTTCTACAGAAGCCCAGGCGATGTGTGGGGTTACCAGGAGTCGTTCATGATGTAGTATTTTCATAAGAGGGTTGTCCAGTGCAATGGGTTCAGACTCCAGAACATCCAGTCCGACATAGATCTCACGTTTGTCTAAAAGTGCCGCCAGAGCTGCTTCATTGACAATGCCACCCCTTCCCAGATTGAGCAGGAGTGCCCCCTTTTTGAGCTGTGACAGTTGAGGTGCATCCAAGAGGTTTTGTGTCTTTTCATTGAGTGGGGCATGTATGGAGATGATGTCACACTCTGAAAGGAGTGCATTCAATTCTTTTTCAGGATAGGGCTGAGCAGTGTTTTGTCCGGAGGTAGAATAGTAACAAACCTCTGCACCAAAAGCATTGGCTACTTTGGCAACTTCCTGCCCGATCGTACCCATGCCGATGATCCCCCATTTTTTACCGGCTATTTCATAGAAGGGTTGACTTACATCGGTAAAGAGCTGTGAATTGCTCCATGCTCCCGAAGTGGCTATGGACCCGTAATGTTTCATTTTTCCTCTGAGGTGCAGTGCCATGGTGAAGGTATGCTGTACCACAGAGTTTGTGGAGTAGCCTACAACATTTTTAACGCTGATGCCTTTTTCTTTGGCATACTCAAGATCTACATTGTTCATACCGGTTGCGGCGATGCAGATGAGTTTTAAACTTTTTGCTTGATCCATAAGAGAAGCATCTATGACTACTTTGTTTGTAATAACAATATCTGCATTCTCAATACGGCTCAGTGTATGCTCTTTTGCAGTGATCCTGTAGCTTGTGAGCTCTCCGAATTGTTCGAGTGGCGTCAAGTCAAGATCATCTCCAAGGGTTTTTGCATCAAGCAGTACTATTTTCATTTACGCGTCACTAATGCTTGCTGCGATCTCAAGTGCACGTTCTTTGGCACGCTCCACTTCATCGAGTACAAGACTCACAGCCATTCTTCTGCCTACATGAGATTCCGGTTTTCCGAAAACTCTTACAAAAGAGTCTTTTGTAAAGGCATTGTCGGGTACTTCAAGTACAGGGTTGTGACTCTCATGTTTGGCTTTGTAGGCACCACAGGCACCGGAACCATAGGTAGTGTACTCAAGCGGCAGACCAAGAACTGCTCTTACATGAAGGGCAAACTGACTTTGGCTTTGGGTGATGAGTGTGACCATACCTGTATCATGTGGGCGGGGACTTAACTCTGAAAAGTATACCTCTTCTCCTTTCACAAAGAACTCCACCCCAAAGATACCCCTGCCGCCTAAACCGTCAGTAACGGCCTTGGCTATGTTCTTGGCTTTTTGCAATGCCGCATCACTCATCTGCATTGGCTGCCAGGAGAGGATGAAGTCACCATCTTTTTGTATGTGCCCGATGGCATCACAAAAGGTTGTGCCTGTTTCATTTCTGACCGTAAGCAGTGTAATTTCATAATCAAAAGGCACAAACTCTTCAACAATGAGTTCACTCGCATCCCCTCTGGCCTCTTTGGCGATCTCCCATGATTTTTCTATATCATTGGCTGTTCTTGCAATACTCTGACCGTGACCGGACGAAGACATAACAGGTTTAATGACACAAGGGAATCCTATGCGTTCACTCGCAGCGCTTAATCCCTCAAGTGTGGTAACAAATTCAAAGCCAGATGTCTTCAGACCCAGTTCATCTGCTGCAAAAACACGGATGTTCTTTCGGTTCATGGTTTTGTTGACCGCTTCTGCATTGGGGATGACATGAAACCCTCTCTTTTCCGCTTCAAAGAGTGCAGAGATGGAGATGGCTTCTACTTCAGGTAGAATGTAAGTAGGTTGCTCTTTTTCAATGACTTCAAGTACTGCAGCTTCATCTTGCATATCGATCGCATAAGAACGGTTCGCAACCAAATGAGCAGGTGCATTCTCGTATTTGTCAACAGCAATGACTTCTATGCCAAGGCGTTGTGCTTCAATAGCTACCTCTTTACCAAGTTCACCCGAACCAAGTAGCATGATCTTAATAGCGTCTTTTTGTAGTGTCGTTGTAAATGTCATATAAAAACCTTTGGAAAAATAATTGATATTATTTTAGCGAAAAGTTAAATAAGGGGGTCTGAGTTGAAAGAAAATAAAGAAGAGATTGGTATAAGAGTTTATATGACAGAGCAAAAGCTCTGTCAAAGAGAGATTAGAGTCTTGACTCGTATCTTCTAAGCATGAAGAGTTTTTTAAGGATCTTTTTGCGCGTTGCAATTTTCTCTTTTTTGTTCTTCTCAGTTTGCGTTTCAAAATGTTGTCTGGCTCTTGCTTCAGTCACGATAAGGTTTCTGTCACATTGTCTTTTGAACTTTCTGTACGCATCATCAAATGAATCACGTGAAGTTAGTTTAATTCCTGGCATAAAAAAGCACCCCCTTCCTGTTAAAGATTTCTCCAATAATTATAGGAGATATAAACAAAGTTAAGGATTATATCGAAATAAAATTATGCTAAGATAAAAATATAGAATTTTTAAAAGGTAACCCATGCAAAAAGTATTTAGATCCTGTTATGACCTGGACAGAAAGTGTTATGCGCAGTATAAACTGACAGAAGATATTCTCATGGAGCATGCAGCAAGAGGTATGGCAGCGTATATACAGAAGCATTTTGATAAAGGTTCTTCTGTACTCATTGTATCAGGTGTGGGCAATAATGGTGCAGATGGGACTGTGCTTGCAAGACAGCTGCATGGAGAGTATGTTGTGAAACTGCATTTGCCTTTTGGCGTAAAGTCAGAAATGGCAAAAGTGCAGTTGCAAAGAGCAGAGGCACTTGGTGTGGACATGGTTGAAGAACCCGAAGATGCAGATGTGATCGTAGATGCCATTTTCGGTGCGGGGCTTAACAGAGAGATAGACAGCAATACACAGAAGATACTGCATAAGATGAACAGTCTCACAGGTTTTAAACTTGCCTGTGATATTCCCAGCGGAGTGGATGAGAATGGTCTTTTATCCCCTATGGCTTTTCATGCAGATGTGACCATTACCATGGGAGCACTGAAAGAATCACTCTATGTAGATGAGAGCAAAGATGTCATTGGAAAGATACTCTGTGCAGATCTTGGGGTGAGCAGGGAACGTTATGAGGGAGATACAGATACTTTTGTACTCGAAGCTTCGGACTTGAAGCTTCCAAGCAGAAAAAGAGGCACAACCCATAAAGGAAGTTTTGGACATGCCGGGGTTTTTTGTGGCGAAAAAGAGGGCGCGGGAATCATAGCCGGCACAGCAGCCATCAGATTTGGTGCGGGACTTACAACATTGATCGTGCATGATAAAATTTTGCCCCCACCCACGTTGATGCATGCAACGGATCTGCCGAAAAATTGTTCTGCCTTAGCCATCGGTATGGGATTAGGAGAGCATTTTGAGAGTGAATTTTTAGAAAAAAATGTGCTTGATTCTCATCTGCCTATTGTTTTGGATGCAGACAGTTTTTACTCCAAAGAACTTTTGTCTGTTTTGGAACAAAAAGAGAGGGAGATCGTCATTACGCCGCATCCCAAGGAGTTTGTGCTGATGTGGGAACATCTTATGGGTGAAGTCTTGAGTGTTCAAGCCTTGCAATCCAGACGTTTTGAGCTGGTACGTCAATTCAACGCAAAATACCCGCATGTTACCCTGCTGTTAAAAGGTGCTCATATGCTCATTATGCAGGAAGAAAAACTCTACATTAACCCTCTGGGGTCTTCAAGACTCTCCAAAGGAGGTTCGGGTGATGTCCTCTCAGGGCTCATCGTTGCACTTTTGGCACAGGGGTACTCTGGCATAGATGCTACTGTACAGGCATCTTTGGCTCTGACGCAGGCAGCAAAGAATTATGAGGGCTCCTCTTATGCCATGTTGGCGACGGATCTTATTGAGCAGATATCTCTACTTGAAGTAAAGCGTTAATAGTGAATCAGGTATAGTTTGGGTACTATTCGATTATGATAAAAGTTAAAATGCAATGCAGTGAGCCGCTTTATGGCAAATCGTAAAAAAATAGCTGTACTTTTTAGCGGTAAAGGTTCGAACTTTGCCCATATTGTCAAACATTTACATATGCAGGAGTTGGAAGTTGTCGCAGCCTTGACAAATAACCCCAATGCCCAGGGTATTGCAGTAGCCAAAGAGCATGGCATTGCTTTGGAGGTTGTAGATCCAAAAGACTATAGAAGCAGAGAGACTTTTGATGAAGCTCTTGTAGATAAACTAAAGCATTACAATCCTGATCTGACGGTCCTGGCAGGCTTTATGCGTATCTTGACAGAAGTGTTTACAGAAAATGTCAAAGCTGTTAACCTGCACCCCTCTCTGCTGCCAAGGCACAAAGGTCTGCATGCCATAAAAAAGAGTCATGAAGACAACTTTGAGAACGGTGGTGTCTCTGTACATTATGTCTCTTCACAGCTTGATGGCGGAGAGATCGTTTTACAAAAAGAGATCTCAAAAAAAGGTTTGAGTTTTGAAGCTTATGATCAAAAGATACGGATACTTGAAAAAAACGCTTTGGCAGAAGCCATTGTTCAAATCCTATCTGAAAAAGAGAGGGGCTAATGCAATACTACAGTGACAAAAGCAATGACAATGCTGCCAAGGTATTCTTTGTATTCTTTCAAATGCTGATGCTGCTTATCGTGTATGGATTTGTCTACTCTTCATTTGTTGCAGTGAAAATGGCAGTTGCCAAATATGATCTGACCTTTATGACTTATCTACCTGAGATCATTGCCCTTGCTGGCTACCCTGTAGTGGTATTTAAAACCTTAAAGATGTTCAAGCAGGGTAAAAGAGTGCGTGCCATTGCCTGGATGATGGCTTGGGCTTCAGTGATCATTGTGGCACTCTATGCACATCTTTTGCAACGCATACCGGCATAGAAGGGATGAAATGTTAAAACACTTTCCTGCCAAACATCAAAAGATACTGAAACTCTCCATCCCTGCTGCCATCAACTCGCTTTTGGATATGCTGCAAGTGATCACTGACCTCATAATGGTGGGTCGCATTTCAGCTTTTGCTGTAGCAGCCGTGGGACTGGGATTGCAGTCCCTTATGCTGGTATTTGCTGTATTGACTCTCTTGCATGTAGGTACTTCAGCCCTGCTTTCGCGTTTTGTGGGTGCCCAGAGAATGAAAAGAGCATCCATAGGACTCTCTACACTCTTGCGTTTTGCATTCTATTTGAGTATGCCTGCGATGGTTGCCTGGTATTTCCTGGCTTCAAACATTTATACATGGTTCGGTACGGTACCTGAAGTGGTTGTGTTGGGAGAAGATTATGTGCAAATGTTAACTTGGATGATGCCTTTTATTTTTATAAAACTGGTTTTTGTCTCTGCACTTAACGCCGCAGGTGATACCAAAACACCTATGAAAGTGAAGATCTTTTCCATTCTTTTAAATGTGCTGTTGAATTACCTTTTGATATTTGGAAAGTATGGTTTCCCTGAACTTGGGGTTATTGGTGCTGCGGTAGGAACAGTGATCGTCAATGTCTTGGAATTCATGGTCTATGGCTACCTGTACCTGAAACAAAAAACACCTTATATCCCCGGCTTACACTACTCTAAATCTTTACTCTCGCGTGCCTTGAAAGTAGGTATTCCCGCTTCTGTAGAACGCTCGTTGACCTTTGGATCATTTATGCTTTTTACCGTGGTGATTGCACATTACGGCACCGCTGTACTTGCCGGGTATCAGATAGGTTTGCGGGTGGAAGGTTTGGCCTTTATGCCGGGTATCGGTTTTACTATTGCAGCTATGGCATTGATGGGTCAGGGCTTGGGGGCCAAAAAGCCCAAACAGGCAAAAGAGGATGTACTGCTGGTGTTGAAATATACTTCGGGTTTTATGTTCTTTCTCTCCTTCTTCATGATCTTCATGCCAGAGAAGATCGTCTGGTTCTTTACCGATGATGAAGCGACCATACAAGAGGCAAGCCTTTACCTTAGAATTGTTGGGTTCTCTCAAATCCCACTAGCTTTCAACTTTGTACTTTCGGGCGCATTACGCGGTGCAGGGGACAGTCAATGGACCATGAAAATGAATCTGATCTCTTTATGGCTTGTGCGTATCATACCTGCATTTTTATTGAGTTGGTATTTCCACAGTATACTTTTTGTCTATCTGGCGATGATCTCTGACACCTTTGTCAAAGCATTTTTCCTCTGGAAAAGATTTAATACTGACAGGTGGCAGAAGATCAAGGTATAAGCCCTACATCTCTCTGACATCTACAAAACTACCACTCTCATACGCAAGTAGTTTAGGGAAGAGATAAAGTAAATTTTTGGCAGCCTCTTCAGGGCTTTGAATGTAACTCTCTTTAAGTTTTTTTGCTGATGGGAATGCCTGATCATCCACTTTTTCTATGATAACGTCTGTCATAGGGGTTTTGATGATTCCTGGAGCCAGCGCTGTGAAGTGAATATCGGGTAACTCTTTTGCATAGACTTTTAGCAGCATATTGAGGGCTGATTTTGAAAGTGAATAGGAACCCCAGCCTTTGGAACCGTTCACTGCTGCACCCGATGAAATACCCACAACCTGCGTGATCTTTGCCTGCGTAGACAAAACATCTATAAGCTCTTTGTTCGCCCAGACATTTATCTCCATCACTTCTTTAATATCATTTATATCTGTATCTGTCAGTGTCGCTATCTCTCCGAGTACACCGGCGTTCAGTATAACAAGATCAAAACTGTGATGCTTGATAAAAGGTTCTATATCGGATTTGATCATAAATGTGTGACTCAAGTCGTAGGGAAAAAAGAAAAAATGTGTATAGTGATCCAATTCTTTTGGAAATGTTCTGCCTATGGCATAGACGGCATCTCCGTTTTCTAAATAGGCTTTTGCCAGTGCCTTTCCCAGTCCCGAACCTATACCTGTGATCAATATGTTCTTCATTCTTTCTCTCCTTGGTAATATTTTTGTTATGCCTCTATGCTATAATTATATCAGAAAATAAATAGCCCGTAGAAGAGAGGATCTAAATGAGTAAAAAGAAAGAGATAAAAAGTATAGATGACAGAATTGAACAAATATATAAACTAGCAGAAGAGCATTTTGGTGAAGTGCGGTTCGTCGGGATCAAAAAACACACTAAGATCGGTTGGATCGCAAAAATTCAGTTTGATG
>DQSX01000188.1 GCA_015663065.1 Sulfurovum sp. | reverse complement strand
GAATGATCGCCAAAACATACGACCCTATCAAGGCAAGCCAAAAGAGAAACCTGCTCTCTTTGCTATACTGTGCAGGCATGGACTCTATCCACTATCAATTGTACAAATTTATCAGAATCATTCATACAGGAAGCTACAATATAGTCATCATATTTGAGTTTTTCTGCGATCTCTCTGTGTTCAATATCAAGTTCAAAGATCGTTTCTGAATTATCCAGTGTAAATGCCAAAGGGTAAATAAGCACTTTTCTATGTGTAGGATTACGTAAGACATCTATAAGGTTTGGCTCTAGCCAGGCAGAAGACCCTACTTTAGACTGATAGACCAGCTTAATGTCATGAAATACTATACCCTTCCCTCTCAGATAGGTTTTAATGGCTGAAGCATTACCCTCTACCTGATTTTGATAAGGGTCACCGGCATGAATGATGCTCATTGGCAAACCATGTGCAGAAAGTAGAAGATCATACTCTCTTGCATCTTTGCCTTCCATTGCTTCCAGTATCTTCTCTGAACAGGCTTCAATATAGTCATAATCATCATAATAAGGATCGATCAGTGTTATTTTGGGATCATAGCCCAGTGTTTCACATCTTTGCTCTATATCCTCGAGAGAGGAGAGTGTGGTGGTGGTTGAGTATTGAGGATACATCGGGAAAAGGATCAACTCTTCCACTCCCTCTTTTTGACAACGAATCAAACTCTCATCTGCAAATGGAGGTACATAACGCATGGCAGCATAGATCGGTAAATTCAACTGCTCTTTCAACTTACTAATTAAAGTCTCTGTCAGTGCAGGCAAAGGTGATTTCCCACCAAGCAAAGCATAATTTTCTTTTACATCATCCAGTCGTTTGCCAATAATAATAGATGCTACCAACTCTCTTGTATAGCGATCCATGGTCAAGATATTTTTATCTGAAAACATATTACGTAAAAAGAGTTCAACTTCATCTATAGTGTTAGGTCCGCCCATATTAAGAAGTAAAAGTGCCCTGTTCATTGTCATCCTTGTCGCTAAGGTGGTATTTTAGCATAGAGAGTGTAAAATCATACCTAAGATATTCAATATAAAAGGATTTTTATGATTATTATTCCTGCACGTATCGGCTCAAGTCGTTTTCCCAATAAAGTATTGGCTGACATTGGCGGTGTCCCCATGGTTGTTCGTACAGCTATGACCGTAGCCGACATAGACAAAGTGGTGATAGCTACAGATTCACAGGATGTTGTCAATATCGCCAAAGAGCACATGATTGATGCTGTCTTAACTTCTGAAACACATCAAAGCGGTACAGACCGTATCTATGAGGCCGCTCAAATACTGGAGCTGAAGGAAGATGAGATCATCATCAATGTTCAGGGAGATGAACCTTTTATCGAGACTGAAGTGGTAGAGGCTATTTACAGCCTTACCAAAAAGAACAAAAACAATAAGAAGATAATGATGAATTCATGCTACAAGGTCATCTCCAATCCCGAAGCAGATGATCCCAACATTGTTAAAGTGGTCACAGATGATGATGACATTGCCCTCTACTTTTCCCGAGCAAAGATCCCATACCCAAGAGACCATCACTTTGATACCTATAAAGGGCATTTGGGTATTTACGGTTTTACAGTGAGATCACTGGAAAAGTTTTGTAAACTCTCCCCTTCTCCACTCGAAAACATTGAAAAGCTTGAACAACTCAGAGCACAATACTATGGCTATGAAGTAGCAATGATAGAAGTCAGTACAGAGAGTTTTGGCATTGATACACCCGAAGACCTAGAAAAAGCCATAAGACACCACAGGCTTTAGAAGTTAGAAGTTTTAGATAGCATATATCTCTTTATTCAAGGTGTGGACTTTCGTCCACTTTTTTAATTTTTGACCGCTTTACCAAGATCCCACATTGGCATAAATATACCCAGTGCCATAAGAAGCACCAGACCGGCAATAAAGAATAAAAGAATAGGTTCAATATAGGCAGAAAGGTTATCAATCAGATCCTGGAACTGCATATCATAATATTGGGTCACTTTTTCCAACATTGCATCCAGTTGACCTCCTGCCTCACCGGCTTTGATCATTTGTAAAAGCATATTTTCATACAAACCTGTGATCTCAAAAGATTCAGCAAGACTCATCCCCCGTCCGATATTTGCATTTACAGAGAG
>DQSX01000082.1 GCA_015663065.1 Sulfurovum sp. | reverse complement strand
GGTCATACGCAGCCAAAAGGCATCGATGAGACCATGGGAGATGACCGCTGCTTTATTGGCAATGGCTATGAGTGCAGGTTCTGCAACGGTGGTAGCAAAACCGATGGTGAAAGCAAAGGTTAAAAGCCAAAAGATGGAGCCTTTTTTGGCAAAATCCACTGCAAGTCCTTCCCCTATAGGAAAAATACCAAGCTCAAGTCCACGAATGAACAGTGCAAGTCCCACAGCAACAATGGTTAGACCAATGATGATAGAAGTGAGATTTTCCGGTACAGTCTGAATGATCAGCCCCTGGAAAAGTGCCACAACAATGATAATGGGAAGCAGGTCTTTAAAAGAGTTTTTTAAATCCCCGGCAAATATTTTCAAGCTTTCTTTCATGGCAGAATTATAGCTTTTGTAGCTTCAAAAGAGACAGTTATTATTCGCTTTTTTCTCTATAGAAGTTCAATTTTACCTCTATAGTAAAGCAACTGTATCTTTTTGTTCCAGTTCTATAGTTTTCTCAGTATTTTAGTTATTTCTTAAGAAAATATTGTTATATTTCATTACGATAATTATTATCAAATTTTAAATTAAGTCTTTTTTTCAGCAAGGGTAAGGGTGACAAAAGTTCCCATAAGGGAGCGTGTTCTACTTTGCAGTGCATCTTCAGAATAGAGCTGTGCAGTGAAGAGGTAAAAGAGAAGAAGTGTAGTAAAAAGCCCTTGCATCACTTCTCTAAGATCTTTTTTCCAAGATCTCTCTAATCCCGTCAAACTCTTTTTCATGCCCAAAACAGCTGTTTGAGTTACAGATCATAAAGCCGTCATTTGTGTCACCTTTGATGAGTGTAAAGGGGTGGGGCAGGGTATCTATATCGGTGATGTGGTCTTTAAGCTTCTTCTCTTTGGCTTTAATGATGATGTCATCTTTTAAGTAGCGTATGACCATCTCTGTCATTTTAGGTGTGGAGATAGGTTGACGCATCACATCGTAAGAGTAGATCTCCAAGGTTTTAAAGACGAATTTTTTGTACACTACATCGACCAGTGAAGAGATGGAGTAGAGTGTAGAGAGCATGGTAGAGACAGAAGAAGGATAGGAGGTATCATAAATGTCTGCATTGGTTTCAAACTCACCGCGTGAAAACTTCCACTTTCCATTTTCATAATATTTCTCTATGGCTGCATTGATCAACTTGGTCGCAGTAATAAGATAGACTTCATCCAGCGTACTCTCATATGCTTCTACAAGTGTTTCTGAAAGAAAAGCATAATCTTCTAAAAATGCCTGGATCTTCGGCTCTTTTCCTATGAGCGTTGAATGGAATAGTTGAGAATTGATGTACATGGTAGAGAGTAGTTTATCCAGAGCTTTCATCGCAGGCTTGAGGTACCTGGAGTCTACACGTGACGCTTTGAAAAGTGCTGTGATCATCATGGCATTCCATGATACAATGATCTTTTTGTCTATAAATGGGTAGACACGCTTCTCTTCTCGCCGTTTTTTCAAGGCTTCAAGTGCTTCTCTGTAGTAAGGAATATCAATGGATTTGGGATCATCCACACGAATGATATTTTTGCCTTCAAAGTTCCCCTCTTTAGTAATGTGCAGGGCTTTTGCCAACTTTTTATGGGCCTCTTCGGGAATGCCGGCTTTAGCAAAGGATTTGAGTGCTTTTTCATAAGTATAGACAAAATATTTCCCCTCAACACCTTCTGTATCTGCATCTGAAGCAGAGTAGAAAAGTTTATCTTCAGACATTTTATCCAACATGAAGTCCAGTGTTTCAAATGCCACGTCTTTGTAGAATGCCTCTCCTGTTGCATGGTAGGCTTTAATGTAGACAGCACTCAGCAGGGCATTGTCATACGCCATCTTTTCAAAGTGCGGTACAAGCCATTCATTGTCTGTAGAGTAGCGGCAGAAACCACCGTCGATCAGGTCACGCAAGCCGCCTTTTGCCATAGACGAAAGTGAAAACAGTGCCATATTTAAAGGTTCTTTACTGTTGGTCAGTCGGTACAGGTCGATGAGCAAAGAGAGTGTTGTGACCTGTGGAAACTTAGGTGCTTTGTTGAAACCACCATTTTGGTTGTCAAACAGTTGTTTGGACTGTTCGATGACCCTTTCAATGATACTGTTGTCCAGACGGGTAGCCTGTATCTTGTCCTCTTTGGGGTTCAGCATACGCAGGATGTTATCCGCTTCATTGACCAGTGTATTTTTCTCATTTTTATATTTGTCTGCAATAACTTCAAGCAGAGAGCTGAAACTCATCATGCCGTATTTGGGTTCATCAGGGATGTAGGTAGCAGAGTAAAAAGGTTTAAGATCATCGGTTAGAAAGATGGAAGTCGGCCAGCCACCCGGACGACCGTTCATCAATTGGTAGACATCCTGGAAATGTTTGTCGATGTCGGGTCTCTCTTCTCTATCCACTTTAATAGAGATAAAGTTGTCATTGAGGATCTTTGCCGTTTTTTTATCTTCAAATGATTCATGTTCCATGACATGACACCAGTGACAGGAGCTGTAGCCTATGGAGAGAAAAATGGCTTTGTTCTCTTTACGTGCTTTTGCAAAGGCTTTCTCTCCCCAGGGGTACCAGTCTACCGGGTTGTCAGCATGCTGTTGCAGATAAGGAGAATTCTCATTTTTAAGATGGTTTGCCATTGTTTACTGTCCTGATTGTTTTATGATTAATACATTTTTGGTAATATTACACAGCTTATACACGTATCTTACTATAGAATGTTATAAAAGTTCAACAAAAAAGAGAGAATATGGGAAATATGATCAAAAAGTTACTGATTTTGACTTTGCTTTTAAATACCTTGGGTTTTGGCGGTTTTACTTCTGCATTAAAAAAGCAGAAGTTTTTAACGCCTGAAGAGGCCTTTCAGATCACAGCTGTGCAGAACGGTGATATGATAGAGACAAAGGTCACGTTGGGTGAGAAGATACATGTTTATGATGACAAAACGATGCACTACCGCATCACTTCACCTGAAAAAGTTGAGTTGGATGTTAAAAGACCTGCTTCCCATGAGGTGGATGGGGATATGGTATTTGACAAAGAGATCCTTATCAATATTCCAATGAAAGATATTACTTCCAAAGTCTCAGGTGATTTTACACTTGAGATAGAAGTTCTGGGATGTAATGAAAGAGGTATCTGTTACCAGCCTATAGTAAAATCATTTGATTTTAAAGGCAAAGAAGCAGGGGTATTTGACAAAATCTCATCTCTTACACAGGAAGGAAATACAGCAAAGATCGCAGATGTGTTGGGGTCTGAGAGTTCCTTTTTCATTATTTTACTTTTCTTTATTTTTGGTCTGCTTTTAGCTTTGACTCCTTGTGTATTTCCTATGATACCGATCTTGTCGTCCATCATTGTTTCTCAGTCAGGGGAAGGAAAACCTTCTGTCTCCAAAGCATTTTTTACCTCTTTGGTCTATGTGGTCTCCATGGCATTGACCTACACGGTGGTAGGTGTGGTGGCAGGACTGCTTGGTGCGGACATTCAGGCAGCTATGCAAAATCCATGGGTCTTGACTGTATTTGCAGCAATGTTCGTGGCATTGGCCTATTCACTCTTTGGATATTATGAGATAGGTCTTCCGGCTTCATGGCAGTCAAAAATTTCAAAAGCCTCTGATGAAGCAGGACAAAAAGGAGGCATAGTCGGTACAGCCATCATGGGGCTTCTCTCTGCTCTTATTGTTGGGCCTTGTGTGGCACCGCCATTGGGTGGAGCAGTCCTTTTCATTTCTCATACTGGGGACGCGCTGCTTGGCGGTACAGCACTCTTTGTGATGAGTATGGGTATGGGTGTGCCACTTCTTTTGGTAGGTATCGGTGCAGGGAAATTCATGCCTAAACCTGGTGGCTGGATGACGGCTGTTTCCCAAGTATTCGGTGTGATGATGCTGGGTCTTGCCATCTTTATGCTTGGACGCATCTTGCCTGATATGATCACGATGATACTCTGGGCACTGCTCTTTATAGGGTCGGCACTTTATATGGGTGTATTCAATCCATCTGCTGCAAGCAAAGGTGCCAAAAAACTTTTCCAGCTTCTGGCTGTAGTATTGATGATCTATGGAGCTTCTTTGTTTGTAGGTGCTTTAAGCGGTTCAAGTTCTATGCTCAAACCGTTTGAAAAGTTCACGCAGCCTGGTGTTGCGGGAGCAGTAACTGTCAGTGAAAAAGAGAAAGCGAGTCACAGAGGTTATTCGGTAGCACGTCTTATGGAAGAGGTCAAAGCTTCAGACAAACCTGTGGTAGTAGATTTTGGTAAAGAGTCCTGTACGGCGTGTACAGAGCTGGAGCTCATTACTTTCCCTGACCCAAAAGTACAGGAACAGCTTAAAAACTTCACTTTTATAAAAATTGATTTGACCGACAATACAGAGGATGATAAAGCGCTGTTAAAACATTTTGAACTCTTTGGTACACCGAATATCATCTTCTTTGGCACAGATAACAAATATATGCCTGAAAAGTCTTTGACGGGGTTCATTAAACCTGAAGTGTTTGCTGAACATTTAAAAAGCATTAGCAAATAAGAAGAAAGAGAAACATGAAACTATTCAATCTTTTTTAAAACTTTTTGAAATAGCATCAGTAATCCGTGTTGTATTACAAGACGCTTTGGAAGCAAATGATAAAGATTATGAAGATGCTGTATTCTATAATTCCGCGTATCACTCCGGCGCAAATATGATAGTGACAAGAGATCGAAAAGGTTTTCCCAAAGCAGAGTTGCCGGTTATGAATCCAAAAGAGTTTTTGGTTTTGCTGGAGAGTAGATAATTCAGCTATACTATCAAACTAATTGTGGGAAGACCACAACACATTAAAAAACGGAACAACAGATGTCAAATAGAGAAAAAATCAGAAACAAACAGATCAATATCGGTGAGATAAACACACTGAAGATAGAACGTGATACAGACTTTGGGTATTACCTGACGGCAGAAGACTACAATGAAGTACTGCTTCCCAATGTTTACATTATGGAAGATGAAATGCCTATGGGATCACTTTTGGATGTATTTGTCTATACGGACTCGGAAGACAGACCTGTGGCTACCACTAAAATGCCGTATGCCAAACTGGGTGAATACGGCTATTTTACAGTGGTAGATTACAAATCGTATGGGGCTTTTGTGAACTGGGGATTGCCCAAAGACCTTTTTGTACCGCTTTCACAGCAAAAAGAGTATTTTACCATCGGTAAAAAATACCTTTTGCGTGTTTGTCTGGATGAGCAGACAGGAAGACTTTACGGTACACAGAAAATAGGTAAATACTTTAACCGGGATATGAAGGGATTACACCAGAACAAAGTACTGGATGCCATTGTCCTTGCCCCTACACCATTGGGCTACAAGGTCATTGCAGACAATCAGTATGAAGGTATGCTCTTTAGCAACGAGATATTTGAGGACCTTAAAGTAGGTGACCGTAAAAAAGTGTATATTAAAAATGTCAGAAAAGACTTTAAACTGGACCTCTCTTTGCAACCCATAGGAAAGCAGGCCAAACTGGGAGAAGCTGAGGGGGTGATCATTGCGTTGCTGAAAGAAGCAGGCGGAGAGATGCCTTTTACTTACAAAAGTGATGCTGAGGAAATTAAAAAAGTCTTTGGTTTGAGCAAAAAAAATTACAAACGTACTTTAACGGAACTGATAGAAAGCAAGAAGATCGTTCTATTGGATCATTCGATCAAACTTTTATAAGTTAGATAACTATTAAGAAAGGAAAAATGATGGAATTACAGCTATTCAAAGCAGTAGTTTTGCCATACCTTTATCTTTTACTGCTTCCCCTTTTTCTTTTTTCTGCACCTTTTAAGGTTGCTTCCTACAATGTAGAAAACCTTTTTGATGCCAAAGTCCAGGGTACAGAATATGATGAGTTTATCCCGGGAAAACACAACTGGTCCCAAAAAATGGTTAATATTAAACTGGACCATACTGCAGAAGTTATTTGTGATCTTAATGCAGACATACTGGGTTTGCAGGAGATCGAGAACAGGTTTGTTTTTGAAGCTTTGCAAAAACGGCTCAAACGAGTTGGCTGTGCATATAATTATGCAGCTATCACACACAAAAAGGGCTCATCTATACAGGTAGCACTCCTCTCAAGATTCCCCATACTTAAAAGCAGTGATATAGAGGTAAGTTATGCCCCAAGAGTGCGTAATATATTGGAAGCCCAAATAGAGGTAGAGGGTGAAGTCTTACATATTTTTGTCAACCACTGGAAATCAAAAAGCAGAAGAGGGTATGAGAGTAAACGTATGGCTTATGCCAAAGCGTTGAAAAAGCGGCTTGAAAGACTGCCAGATGAAAGAGCATATATTGTCATGGGAGACTTGAACTCCAATTACAATGCACATTTGACACTGAAAAAAAGACTTGATGACAGTAATGGTCTTACAGGTATTGCAGACATACTGAACACTGTGGAGAAAGACCAACTTTTAGATAAATCACAAATTAAAAAAGCTGCCAAAGGCTACCATTATAACACTTGGCAGGACTTGCCTTTTAAAGAACGGTGGAGTCATAAATATTATGGTAACAAAAGTACTTTGGACCATATTTTACTGCCGCCTGCCCTTTTTGACAGTAAAGGCATTGACTATGTTAACAACTCATTTGCTGTTTTTAAAGCACCCTATCTGTTCACAAAAAAAGGATACATCAATCGCTGGCAGATGAAAGGGAGTAAACACAGAGGAAAAGGTTATTCGGACCATTTGCCTGTTTATGCCCTGTTTGATACCAAAGCCTACCGTGTCTTAAAAAGTGACAAAAAAGAGAGAACGCTACTCTCCAAACCAATTGAATATCTCTATACGGTAGAAACGCTGGAACGCCCCATTTTATTAAAAAATGCTGTTGTGCTTTTAAAGCGGGGACGGTATGCCATTTTGAAACAGAGAGCGGAGGGAAGAGGGATTTTTGTCTACGGTTCAGTCAATGGGCTGGAAGAGGGTAGCATGTATGACCTGCGGGTACAAGAGATCTCAAATTATAAGGGGCTAAAAGAGATCACGGCCCTGGTAAAAGTAAAGAAAACCGGGGAGGTAGACCTGAAAAATTTCTATGTTACAGATTTGGAAAACAGACAAAATGAAGTTTTGAGAGATATTACAGGTCTGTATAAAAATGGCCATTTGTACGTCAATGGTGTAAAAATCCCTCTCTATTTCAAAAACAAAAAACTGAAGCCCAAAAATAGTTCCAAACTAAAGATAGACTATGCACATCTAGGCTATTATAAGAAGTTGCAGCTGGTGATATACAGCAAAAAAGATTTTACAATTTTGGAGAAATAATGGAATATTATACTTGGATACTGGCATTTCATGTGATGAGTTTTACCTCATGGATGGCAATGCTTTTTTATCTGCCACGACTCTTTATTTATCATCGTGAGCATTCGGATAATTTGGCATTTGGTCATGTGGTAAAAATACAGGAGTATAAACTCTATGCATATATCGGTGTCCCTGCAATGTGGGCAACTATCATTTCCGGAGCGGTGATGCTTTATCTAAATCCTCACCTGTTTCAGAGTGGACTGTGGATGTATGTGAAATTGTTTTTCCTACTTGTTCTTGTAGCTTACAGCTTTTCATTGAACAGCATACGAAAAAGGCTGATCGATGATCCGGAGTACAAAAGCGGTAAGTATTTTAGATTTTACAATGAAGTACCGACACTGCTTATGATCGTTATTGTTATCATGGTGGTTGTAAAACCGCTATAAATAAGAAATCGTATATAAAATAAATGCTTTTGTGTTATAATACCCCAACTATAAATATACAAGGAAAGAAAAATGACTTTACCAGAACTACCATTTAAAATACCGGAAATACCACTACCATTCGATATACCTGCATTGATGCACCCACCAGTAGCACACTTTATTATTGCACTGCCGGTGATAGTACTGTTGTTGGAGATCGTGAACCTTATCGTTAAAAAAAGAGCCATAGGTGCAACCTCTTTCTTTTTATTACTGTTGACTTTAGTGGTTGCTGTGGCAGCTTATTACACTGGAGGCGTAGATGGAAAAGCTGCCTGGGACATCTTAACACAGGATGGACAGACAGCAGTCAAGGCACATAAACTTTTTGGTACGTACCTCTTGTTGGCTTCTGTAATTGTTTTACTATTTAAGCTCCTCTCAGCATTGGTGCAGAGAGGTTTGATGAAGGCTGTTTACCTTGTTGTCCTTATTTTCTTTGTAGCGGGCATACTTAAACAAGGAAAAGAGGGTGGTGAACTTGTTTATACACACGGAGCAAATGTCAAGATCGTGAAAACTATGGATGACAAAATGTTTGAGATCCAGGATGAACTCAATGACTATATAGCCGAAGAGAAAGAGGCTGAAGAAGAGGCTGCCCAAGCAGCAAAAGCGGCAGAAGCTCAAAAAGCAGAAGCCCCAGCAGAGGAAACTTCTACTGAAAAAGCTGTTTCAGAAGAAACTTCAGCGGCAGAATCAACTCCTGAGGCAAAAGAAGAAAGTGCAACAAAAGCAGTTGAAGAGACTGTAAGTGAAGTAACAGAAGAGAAAGCAGCAGAGCCTGTTGCTTCAGAAACAGCAAGTGAAGAGACTGCAGCTGAAGTTGAAGTGGTTCCGGCACCTGCTGAAGCCCAACCGGAAGTAGCTACACACTAAACCATTTTGGACCCTTCCGGGTTCAATTATGACGAACCATCTCCGGTATTGTCAAAACTATCATGTTCATACCGTTCTTTGGGAATCACTTTTTTCATAGTGGAGAGGTACTTTGCCATCTCTATGGTTTCATTTTCATCTAAAGATTTTGCAAAAGATATCATTATCGTACCAAATGCAGAACGGGTTTTCCCATTCTGAAGATCTTTGAGTCTTCGAAGTAGTACCTCTTCTCTTTGACCCTGAAGTCTCGGTGATGCGCCCATACCTTCTCCATACATACCGTGACAGGAGTTACAGGCATTTTTAAGGTAGAGTGTTGCCATATCTGCATGGGCAAACATGGTCATGCCAAACAGGGGTATAAGTAGTTGTTTTTTCATTCGTTAATATCTCTCATTATATAATATTCTTGCCAAGTAGAGACCTTCTGGAGGGGCAAGTCTACTGCTGTGTTTTACCTTGCATGCCAGCTGTTCTCTTAATTGTGCTTCCGTCATCTCTTTTTTGGCACAGGAGATAGCTGCATGCACCATCATACGTACCTGTGCTCGCAGAAAACCGTTTGCCTGGAAATAGATGTAGTGATATCCGTTTTTTTCCCTGTATAGGGTTTTATAGATATTTCTCACAGTGGTATGGGTCAGGGTACCGGTTTTTTGAAAGTACTTAAAATCATGTTCCCCTTCAAAGTATGACAGTGCTTTTTTCAATAGATCAGCATTGAAATCACTGTAATAAGAGATATATTTCTGTTCAAAAACAGAAGGCTTACTGGTTTTGAAAACATAACGGTACAGACGTTTCTTTGCCCAAAACCGTGCATGAAAGTCTGGTGCTGTTTTAGAGATATGTTTAAATTCTATATCTTTAAGTTTGCGGTTTAGATTTATTTTTAACTTATCAAGGTCAGACCAGAATTCAGGCAGATCAAAATGGATGACCTGTCCTGTGGCATGCACTCCTGCATCTGTTCGTCCGCTTGCTACAATGTCAGACTTGATCTGTAGTGAGCGAAGTGCCTTTTCTATGGCATGGGCAATAGTATTGTTTGTACTTGTCTGCTTTTGAAAACCAAGATAGTGACTGCCGTCATAAGCAATAACCGCTTTTACTCTTAATGAAAGTGTCTGCATCAGAAATATCTGACAACCCGTTTATGAAAGAGCCATCTGCCTAAAAGAGAGGTAAATGCGATCGCCGCAAACAGTAGTGGAAAAGTACCCCACTTCTGTAATGAAGATGCCAGTGCATAAAAGAGGAGTACAGTTCCAAATATGACTACAAAGGTATTTTGTGACTGATAACGTGGATTTATCATTGTGAATGCTGCAACAAGATAGACAGAGATCAGAGGTATGAGACTGACAAAAATGTAAAACAGGAGTTTATGCAGTTTGCCTTTGTCTTTTTTTGCTTCTCTCCAGAAATCGAGGATCCCCTGAAAATGAAAGTTGTTTTTTTTGACTTTGTCATAGACTTCAAATGTTTGGTACTTCGCCTGTTGCATTTTATCTTTTCCATAGGTGTAGCCATATCCGTCTGTCAGTAAAAAAGAAGTAGTATTCTTTTGTTTATGCAGATTTCCTTTTTTTGCTGCAAAAAACTGTTCATCATTTTTATCTGTACGGTTGTAAATAACAATATCATGAAAATCATTCTCTTTTTTATTTTTGACATAGACATAATATTCACCAAACTTCTGTCCCAGTTTACCAGCGACAATGTTGAGTTTGGCTTCTGCTTTTTTGTCTTCTTTAAAGGCACTGTAGAACTGTTTACTTAAAGGCATTCCCAAAAAAGAGATAGTAAGCAACAGGATGGAAAAAAGAAACCCGAGAATACGAAGGCCTCCAAGTATTTTTTTAGAGGCAAGTCCAAGTGCATAGAGTGCGATGAGTTCATTGTCAGTTGAAAGTTTTACGAGTACATTGGCTAAAGCTGCTACAAAAGAGATGGGCAGCGTATAAAAGATAATATCGGGAACAGAATAGAAATAGAGTAGGACCAGTTCTCCAAAAGTAATATGTATCTGTGCAGTCAGTGAAGATATTTTAACAAGATAAACCAGTGAGATAATGAGAAAAAAAGGCAAAAAAATCGTCAGGAAGGCTTTAGAAAAGTTTGACGATATATATGCCCTTGCATTAACCATAGATAATAGTCTCCAAGAGTTTTGCTGCTTCCTGGTCGTAAAGATAGACTATGAAGGTGGCTAAAGCCAAAAAAGGTACAAAAGGTACACCGGTTTTACGGTTTACCAAAGCAGGGATCATTGCCAAAAGTGCTGAGAGGAACAGTGCGACAAAAAAGTTTGGGAAACCAAGAAGGGCACCCATAGTACCTGCAACGATGACATCTGCACCGCCCATAGCCTGCTTTCTTGCAAGCAGAGAAGAGAGTAGACCAATGAGGTAGAGTCCCCCTGCTGCGATGGCTGCAAGCATGGCACCTGAAATGAAGTCAGGCTGTACCAGTGCAAAAAGAAGGGCAGCAAAATTGACATTATCCGGTACGGCCATATATTTGAAATCTATCATTACAAGTGCAAATAATGCGGAAAAAGAAGCGGCAACAAAAGGGAGATACCAGACAAGTCCCAGTTTAATATAGAGTGCTGTAAAAATAATACCTGTGACAAATTCGACCATAGGGTATTGTTTGGCTATAGGCTCTTTACAAAATGCACACTTTCCTCCCAAAAAAAGCCAGGAGAAAATAGGAATATTGTGATACCACTTCAATGGTGTTTGACAGGATTGGCATTTGGATGAGGGGAAAACAATGCTCTCTGCCTTGGGAATACGGTAGATCACTACATTCAAAAATGACCCTATCATGGTCCCAAAGACAAATACGACAAGTCCGGTCAGTATGGTTTCTAACATTATAATCCTCCAAAACGCCTGTTGCGTTGTTCAAAATCTTCGATGATCTCATTGAGTTCTTCTGCATTAAAGTCTGGCCACAGTGTTTGTGAAAAGTAAAATTCCGCGTAAGAGAGTTGCCAGAGTAAAAAGTTTGAGATACGTTCTTCTCCTGAGGTACGGACAAGCAGATCAATATTGCTGTACGGTGTTTGCAGTGCGGATGAGATATCTTCTTCCGAAACAGTTGTTTTTCCCTCTTTCATAAGAGAGTTCACAGCAGTTGTGATCTCTGCCCTTCCCCCGTAATTGAGTGCCAGAATATGGGTAAGGTCAGTGTTGTTTTGGGTGGCTTCTTCTGTTAGTGCAATGCGTTGTTGCAGTTTGGGTGAAAATGCGTCAAGATCTCCAATGGCTTTAAAGCACACATTGTTATCTTGATAGGTACTTAATTCTTTTTGCAGATAACGGTCAAGTAATTTCATTAAAAAATCGACTTCCAGTTTGGGTCGTTTCCAGTTCTCAGTACTGAAAGCGTAAAAGGTCACTGTCTCAACTGTGGGGTGTTTGGCACAATAGGTGGTGATATCACGAATGATCTCTGCACCTTTCTCATGTCCTTTTGTCCTATTCAATCCACGTTGTTCAGCCCACCTTCCGTTACCGTCCATGATGATGGCAAGATGTTTCAGTGCTGTTTTAGGCATCGATTAAAGCCTTGGCTTCATCCAGGATCTTGTCTGAAAGTGTCAATTTATCTGCTTTCCCCAAGGGTGTTTGTTTCTCTTTTGTAATGAATGTGATTTCATTGTCCTGGCTTCCAAAACTATTAGAATCGGCTAAAAGGTTGTAACAGACAGCATCTACAGATTTTTGTTCAAGGAGTGCTTGCGCAGAAGATAAACCATTCTGGGCATCCATTTCCGCTTTAAAGGCAATCGTTTTAATATCTGTTTTGTCTAAACTAGAAAGAATATCAGGGGTTTGTTTCATTTCAATATTCCAGGATTCACCGATCATCGCCTTTTTTAGCTTTCCGTCTTGTGGGAACTTAGGTGTAAAGTCAGAAACTGCTGCCACCATAAAGAGGTAAGGTTCTTTTTGGATGAGGTGTCTGTCAGAAGCATTCATGGAAGGTTTGCTCATTTTCCCTTTTTTTGAAACGCGTATGGCATCCTGGGTATAGTCTAAAAGTTCTTCAGTATTTTCAACATCAATAGTGTAGATATTCTGCGGCAAACCTTCATTTCCCATAGTCGTGAGGTAACAGACATCTGCCCCTTTGAGGTAGAGTGAAAGGCAGAGTGCAGATGCCATTTTCCCTGAAGAGAAGTTGGAGAGGTAACGGACTTCGTCGATTTTCTCTCTGGTGCCTCCACCGGTCACAACGATGCGTCTGTCTTCCCAAAAATCTTCTGTTAACAGTGCTTTGGCTGTTTCAAAAAAGATCTCGCTAGGTTCAGCCAATGCACCCGAACCAACATCGCCGCAAGCCAAAAGCTTCTCCTGAGGCTCGATGATAATGTAGTCATTGACTCCCAGCATTTTTAAAGAACCGGTGGTGTAGTGGTTTTTAAGCATTTGTGTATTTGCCGCAGGTGCAATAAGCATAGGACCCGCATATGCCAGAGCAGTCTGTGTGAGAATGTTGTCAGCAATACCTTTACTTAGTTTGTTAATCGTGTTTGCTGATGTAGGTGCAATGATAAAAACATCACATTTTTTTCCCAGTTCAATATGGTTCAGCTCGGAACTCCAACTTTCTGTTTTTTCTGTGAGCACTGGATTTCTTGTCAATGCTTCAAAAGTCAGAGCAGAGACAAATCTCTCTGCCGAAGGGGTCATCACCACATGCACTTCTGCACCGGCTTTCACAAAAAGACGTGCCAGATCGCAGGCTTTATAGGCAGAGATACTGCCCGTCACACCTAAAAGTACAGACTTTCCGTTTAAATTCACTTGCATATTATTTATCTCCAAAAAATTTATAAAAGAAATTTTTGATCGTTTTCATAGGGGCTCTTGAAATAGCAAGTTCACCCTGGGCAACATCTTTGTTGATGGTTGACCCCGCAGCGATTAGTACGTCATCTGCTATGGTTACCGGCGCAACCAGTTGTGTATCTGAACCCACAAAGACATTTTTACCGATGACAGTTTTGTATTTATTTTTACCATCGTAGTTACAGGTAATGACACCAGCGCCAATATTGGAACCCTCATCAATGCTTGCATCACCTATGTAGGCTAAGTGTCCGGCTTTTACCCCTGACAGTGTCGATTTTTTCACTTCTACAAAGTTTCCTATGTGTGTGTCCACAAGTACAGAGTTTGGTCTGACCCTTCCCATAGGTCCAACATCGGAATTTTCCAGACGGGACTCTTCCACCACTGAGTTTGCTTTAATATGTGAATCTTTGATGACAGAAGCACCCTGGATACTTACACCATTCTCCAAAATACATTCCCCTTCAAATCTTGCCCTACAATCAATATAGATAGTCTCAGGCAGGCGCATCGTTACACCATTTTTCATCCACTCTGTTCTAATACGCTTCTGCATGATCTCCTCAGCCGCAGCAAGGTCAAGTTTGGAATTTACACCTTTAAACTCCTCTTCCTGTACATAAATAGGATTGACCACTTTACCTTCATCTACGGCCATTTTAATAATATCTGTAAGGTAGTATTCCGCCTGGGCATTGTCATTGGAGAGTTGCGGGATGTAACGTTCAAGCAGTGCAGTATTGACAGAGTAGATGCCAGCATTGACTGTTTTTGTAAGCAGTTGTGCTTCGTTACAGTCTTTTTGCTCTACGATCTCTTTAACTTGTGCTTCATCGATGATAACACGCCCATAGCCGCTTGGGTCGTCAAGCTGGATGACAGACATGTTAATGTCTGCATTTCCCGATGTCAGTGCAAGCAGTGAGTCTTTGGTAATGAGTGGCATGTCTCCATTGAGTATGAGTGTCTGCTCATTTTGGGTCTTCACCCCTTTCATGGCACCGCCGGTTCCGGGGAACTGCGTAGCATCCTGCATATGAAAGTGAATGTTTTCATAGTGTGACTCGATCTCTTTTTGAATACGCTCTGCCTGGTGGTAAAGTACCACAGTGATATCATTTGAAATTTCCTGTGCCGCATCAATGGCATGAAAAAGCATCGATTTACCGGAAATCTTATGTAATACTTTTGGCGTAGTGGACTTCATTCTTGTCCCTTGTCCTGCAGCGAGAATTACGACAGATAGTGAGTTTGTATTAGACACTTTTGGTACCTTTTAGATAGAATTGCATAAATATATTATTGTGATTATATCCAATTGAAATTAAAGGCATAAATTTGAACTGTAAACATTTTGGAACCTGCGGATCCTGTGGGCTTTATGCACTAAGTTATGAAGAACAGTTAAAGAGTAAGGAGCAGAGGGTTTCTGAACTTTTGTCTCCTTTTTATAAAGATGAATTGGAAATATTTGATTCACCATCAGACCACTATAGATCAAGGTCGGAATTTCGCATTTGGCATGAAGAAGAACGTTGTGACTATGCTATGGGTAAAATGCCACTCAATGGTGTACGTGAAAAAGGTGCCATCAACATTGAAGAGTGTCCTAAAGTCATAGTACCCATAGAAAAACGAATGTGGAAACTGTTAGATAAGATCAACGTTTCCCAGAATGTTTTAAAACAACGTCTTTTTGCTGTGGAGTTTTTAGCAACCACCACAGATGAGTGTCTCATCACAATGTTGTATCATAGAAAACTGGATGATATCTGGTCTGCTGAGGCTAAGTTGCTTGAAAAAGAACTGGACTGTAAGATCATGGGACGAAGCCGTAAACAAAAGGTCATTCTTTCAGACGAGTTTGTGACTGAAAAACTTGAAGTTGATGGTAAGGTTTTTACTTATGTACAGTATGAAAGCGGATTCACTCAGCCAAATCCGACAGTCAACGTCAAAATGATAGAGTGGGCGATCAAGCAGGCCAAAAAAGTGGGTTATGGAGATTTTCTTGAGAGTTACTGTGGTTTAGGAAACTTTACACTGCCTCTTTCCCAGTATTTTGATAAAGTACTTGCAACAGAAATTTCAAAACGTTCCATTCAAGCGGCGAAGGAAAACTGTACACTCAACGGAGTGGAAAATATCACTTTTGCAAGACTGGCTTCTGAAGAGATGACGGAAGCCCTGAATGGAGTAAGAGAGTTTACAAGACTTAAAGAGATAGATCTTAAAGCCTATAATTTTTCTACAGTATTGGTAGATCCCCCACGTGCAGGATTGGATGAAGGAACCATCGAACTCATCTCAAGCATAGAAAATATCATCTATATCTCCTGTAACCCCGAAACCTTAGCAAGAGATCTGGAGACGCTTAGTAAAACACACAAAGTAATGGAAGCAGCTATGTATGATCAGTTTCCACATACTGGGCATGTGGAGAGTGGAGTGTTTTTGCAGAAGAATTAAGGCTACAGTAGGTACATGGAGATGCAGTTTTTGTAACCAAACCTTAAAACGATTACATCAAAGCCTTATGTTCAAGCTTGGTACAGTAATTTTGTACCACTTTCATCCCTGCATCTTTTGCTTTTTGAGCCGCTTCATTGTTTACAAGCCCCAACTGTCCCCAAAATACATCTATATCACCACGTTCTATGCAGGCATCTACGATGGCATCAAAGGCATTGGGCTTTCTAAAGATATCCACCATGTCTACCTTAAAAGGGATCTCTGCAAGAGAACGGTATACTTTTTCCCCTAGAATAGTCTCTTCTTTAGGGTAGACCGGTACGATCTTGTAACCGGCATTTTGAAGATACTTGGCAACCATATTGCTTGCTTTGCTCTCATCTGGAGAGAGACCGAGTATCGCGATGGTCTTCACGGTGTCAAAAATCTCTCTCATCTCTTTTTCATTGCTGTTGACTAATGGCATTTCACATTCCATGCTTAGTTCCTTATGTTATAATTTCAACAATTATTGCCTAGGAAAGATAATGTTAAACTTAAACAGTATAGAAAAAGCGTATGAAAGAGTATCAAAAGTTGTACACCGTACACCTTTTGCCTATGCACCGACCTTGAGTGAATTGAGCGGTTATGAAGTCTACTTGAAAAAAGAGAATCTTCAGCGTACAGGGGCATTTAAACTGCGTGGTGCCTTTAACCGTATTGCAGCATTGGTAGAGAGTGGCCAAAAAGGTGGTGTAGTGGCGGCTTCAGCAGGAAACCATGCGCAGGGTGTGGCTTTTTCTGCAAAACATTTTGGTATAGATGCAACGATCGTTATGCCGGAGTCTACACCATTAACAAAAGTCCAGGGTGTCAAAGAGTTGGGTGCAAACGTCATTTTGCATGGTGCCAACTATGATGAAGCGTATGCCTATGCAGTTACTTTTGGGAAAGAGAACGCTTATAACTTTGTGCATCCTTTTACCGATGAGGAAGTAATGGCAGGGCAGGGTACTGTGACACTTGAAATGTTTAAAGAGAGAGAAGATCTTGATGCCATGGTTGTACCTGTAGGTGGCGGTGGCCTCATTTCTGGTATGTCTGTAGCTTCAAAAGCTTTGAGGCCGGAAGTGAAAGTCATTGCCGTTTCAGCAGAGGGTGCTCCGGCAATGAAGAACTCCTATGATGCGAAGAAGGCCATCGATACCACATCGGTCAGAACCATAGCAGACGGGATCGCTGTGCGTGACACTTCTCCTGTAACTTTAGAATACATACTGAAAAATGTAGATGCTTTTGAGTCCGTATGTGAAGATGAGATTGCTTCAGCGATACTCTTTTTGCTTGAAAAACAGAAGGTACTGGTTGAAGGTGCCGGTGCCGTAGGTGTTGCTGCACTTCTGCACGGAAAACTTGACCTTCCCAAAGGCTCAAAAGTAGGTATTGTTTTAAGTGGAGGGAACATTGATGTGACCATGCTTTCTCTCATCATTGAAAAGGGTTTGATGAAGTCTGACAGAAAAATGAAGCTTATGGTCACATTAGTAGACAAACCGGGTGCCCTGCAGTCTTTTACACAGATATTGACAGATATCGGGGCAAACATTGTACAGATAGGTTATGACAGAACGTCTATCGACCTTGAATTTGGTGATGCACATGTCTCTGTGTCGCTTGAGACAAAAGGAAAAGAGCATCAGGCACTGATACGTCAGAAGTTAAAAGAGGGTGGTTTCCCTTTTAAAGAGGAACATTAATATGACAGCCATAGATCTGGGATCCAATACTTTACGTGTAACCAGGCTGGATTGTCAGTCCGGAAAGTTTATTGCATGGTATGAGAAGATCGTTAAAACAGCAGATATGCTAAAAAGTACGGGTGTCATCCACCATGAAGCAGTGGACCGAGTGATCTACGCATTAAAAGAGGCAAAGACGCAGATAGGTTTCGATACAGAAGTGAAAGCGGTGACTACAGAAGCACTGCGACGCGCGGCAAATGCACAAGCAGTTTTAGAGCGCATTGAAAAAGAGACAGGGGTGACTTTTGCTGTTATTGATGGAGAAGAGGAAGCACGTTTAACGCTTCTTGCTGTAAAACACCGCTTGGCAAAGTTGCATTTTGCATCCAAGTCTTTTGTCCTTGTCGACATAGGCGGTGGGTCAACAGAACTTATTTTTGTCTATCCGGACAAAGTCATTTCGCGCTCTTTTCCTGTAGGTATTGTGACGATCGCACAGAGCTATAACGATCTTGAAAGTATTCATAATGCACTCCCCGAGGAGATGTCGGATCTATCAAGGTTTTGCATGGAAACCTATGCCCAAAATGGCAATGTAGATGCTTTTGTTGCCACGGCAGGTACTCCGACAACGGTGGCAGCTATGAAACTCGGACAAACCTATGCCTGTTACAATCCCAAAAAGATCAACGGTACAAACTTGCAAAAAAATGAGCTTGACACCTATCTGAAAAAACTGCTGAAGATGCCTTTTGAAGAGCGTGAAACCACAGTGGGTGTTGGAAGGTCAGACCTGATCGCTGCGGGGATACTCAT
>DQSX01000157.1 GCA_015663065.1 Sulfurovum sp. | reverse complement strand
TGGTAAAGTGTGACATTGGGATGCAGCAGTGTATCTGAGCCAATCGTTACATTGTCTCCTACATAACATCCGGCTAAGATCGTTACATTGTCACCTAGAGTGACATTTTTTCCAAAACGTACACGTTTGTCTATGTCACACCCTTCACCCATCGCAGGATGACCACCTTTACTTTCTAGTTTATGCGCAAAGAATTTTGAAGCAAGTGCCAGTTTCAGATATGCCTCATCTGTGATCAGTGCAATGGTTGTTGATGGTAAAAGTGCAGCATGTTCTTCGTCTATGAATACAGCTGCTGCTTTTGTATTGGGAAGCTGTGATGCATATTTGACATCTGTAAAAAAACTGAGTTGTGTCGAAGTTGCTTCACTTAGGGTATGGATACCATTTATATCAAGGTCATCACCGTTAAAATTCAAGTCTATTTGTTTTGTAATTTGGGAGAGTTTGTAAGTCATTGGGGAAATCCTTTTTAAAGATCATCCTGAATTTGTTTCAGGATCTCAGGGATGCTGAATCAAGTTCAGCATGACGTTATATATTCTCTAACGCTCTATTGCCACAACACCTGAACGCACGATCTCACAAGGATTATAACGCTGTGCTGCTTCAATGAAGTGTTTGATGCGGTTAGGCTCATCTGCCACCTGTGCAATGACCATCTCTTTACCTACATTGACAATACCGCCATTGTATGCTGCACATAAAGCAGCCACATCTGAAAGGTTTTCAGCGATCGGGAACTTTACCAGTACCATCTCTTTTTCGACCATCTCTTCATGTTCGATGACCTTATAGACAGGGATCAGCTTATGCAGCTGTTTGGTGATCTGTTCCATCACTTTTACACCGCCATGGGTCTCAATGGTAATATGTGACATATCTGACTCCGGGATGGGTGCTACCGTTAATGAAGCAATGTTATATCCTCTTGCTGCAAAAAGTGCTGTAATACGTGCAAGTACAGAACTTTCATTCATTACAACAACAGAAATAACACGTCTTTCTTTTACAATTTTAGGCATTATTTTCCCTCCCCGTTATTTTCTGTTTTCTGTGGCAACATCATATTGAACAATGCACCACCTGCAGGTACCATTGGAAGTACATCTTCAAAACGGTTTGTCTGTACGTTCATAAAACAGACTTTGTCCTGTTCAATGGCATCTTTGATGGCTGCATCAAACTCTGCTTTGGTCGTGACATCATATCCGATACCACCACAGGCTTCAGCCAAAGCTTTAAAGTTAGGCTGAAAACTCAAGTCAGTCTCTGAATAACGCTTCTCATAAAAAAAGGTTTGCCACTGTCTTACCATTCCAAGGAAGTGGTTGTTCAGTATGAGGTTAATGACCGGTATTTTGTACTCTGCCGCTGTCACCAACTCTTGCATATTCATCAAGATAGAACCATCACCCGTAACGTTGATGACCGTTTTATCTGGAAATGCTCTTTTAGCTCCCAAGGCTGCCGGGAAACCGAAGCCCATCGTTCCAAGACCACCGGAGTTGATCCATTGGCGAGGTCTGTCAAAGGGAAAGTGCTGCGCTGCCCACATCTGGTGCTGCCCGACATCTGAAGTGATGATGGCATTTTCACCGATCAGTTCACCGATACGCTCGATCGCCCATTGTGGTTTGATGACATCATCAGAATCTATATAAGATTGCGGATGCAGTTCATCATAACGTTTGAGTATCTCTCTCCATGCATTGTATCTGTCAGGATTGACATCATCAAGCAGAGGCATCATCTTCTCAACTACTCTGCTAATATCACCCACAATAGGGAAATCTACATCTACCAGTTTGCCAATGTTCGCCGCATCGATATCGACATGGATAATGTCCGCATATTTGGCAAATTCTGACAATTTACCTGTAACCCTATCATCAAATCTTGCACCCAGAGAGATGACAAGATCGGTCTCTGACATGGCCATATTGGATGAGTAGTTCCCGTGCATTCCAAGCATTCCGAGAAGCAGTGGATTTTTTGCACCCATGACCCCTCTTGCCATCAGTGTTTCCACTGCAGGGATCTGTGTTTTTTCTGCCAGTTGGCGTACCAGGTCTGCTGCGTCGGAAAGTACCACACCGCCACCAATGTATAACAAAGGTTTTTTTGCAGACTTAATGGCTTCAGCTGCTTTCTCTATCTGTCTGTTGTTTCCTTTGTATGTTGGTTTGTACGAAGGGATATTGACAGAATCCGGATAGCTGTATTCACCGATCTCTACGGTAATATCTTTAGGTATATCCACCAATACAGGTCCCGGTCTTCCCGAACGTGCAATGTAAAATGCCTCTTTCATAATACGTGGCAACTCTTCAAGTTTACGTACCAAAAAGTTGTGTTTGGTACATGGTCTTGAAATACCTACGGCATCTATCTCCTGGAATCCGTCTGTTCCTATAAGAGAAAGCGGTACCTGCCCGGAAATGACCACCATTGGAATGGAATCCATATAAGCCGTTGCCAATCCTGTTACGGCATTGGTAAATCCTGGTCCGGATGTTACCATCGCAACCCCTACTTCACCCGTTGCTCTTGCATATCCGTCTGCGGCATGCACAGAAGCCTGTTCATGTCTATTGAGTATATGCTCAAAGCCTTCTTGTTTGTAAATTTCATCATAAACGTGCATGATCGCACCGCCGGGGTAACCAAATACGGTCTTAACACCCTCAGCGATTATCGCTTCACATACCATTTGTGCACCAGACATTTGCATGGTTTACACTCCATTATTTTTATTTTATAGTATGTGGATTATAGCAAAATAAGATAAACCCACTCTGTTTTACTCTTTTTTCTTGATTATAATCATAAAAATGTAACCGATATTTTATTATACTTTTATCTATGAATTTCAAAGAAGCCATAAAGATCGCTGACCATATCTACTGGATCGGTATGTATCTTGAGAATGATCCTTTTCAATGTCACCCCTATCTCATAGAAAATGGAGATGCTTCGGTACTGGTAGATCCTGGTTCCATGCTTGAATTTGATGCCGTAGTTGAGAAAATCAATGCGCTGTGTGCCATGTCAAAGATCAAATATATCATACTGCACCATCAAGACCCTGATCTGGCAGCTTCTGTGCCCGCCATGGAAAAGCTTATCGATCGTGAAGACTTACGTATTATTACACACAGCCGCATGGTGCCGCTTATCAAACACTACCTCATACGTTCAGAGTATTATGAGATAGACCGTTATGCACACCGTTTACAGGCAGACGGTTTAGATCTGCAGTTTATTACCACACCCTACTGTCACTCTCCCGGAGCTTTTGTCACTTATGAAAGAAAGACAAAAACACTTTTTTCCGGTGACATTTTTGGTGGCATAGGCGAGTCCTGGGATTTCTATGCAGAAGATGACTATTTTGAAAGAGCCCGACAGTTTCATGCAGAGTACATGCCCAGCCGGGACATCTTTAACTATGCACTCAAAAAAATAGAAGTACTCGATATGACACTGATCGCTCCTCAACATGGTTCTATTATCAAGAAGCCGCAGATCTCTCCGCTTATAGAGCAAATGAAAGCACTGGAATGCGGACTCTACCTGGAAGACGGATACCGCAATGAACTTCTCGTCAGTTTGAGTGAATCACAAAGCCATACACTCTATTTAAAAGAGGGGGTTTACTGGGACTATGACAGAAGAAAACTCTTTTGGCATGACTCTGAAATAGTACTAAAACCCAAAGAGAGGATTGTGCTTACACTACTGACATCAAAAGTAAACCATACCGTCTCATCCATAGAGATCTTTAACCATCTCTACGAAGACCAACCCAACAGGGATTTCTCTTCCGACGCGATCACATCACTTATAAAACGGATAAGACAGAAAATTCCTCAAGATACTATCAAAAGTTGTTACGGCGTAGGGTACATTTTGGAGACAAAATAGATATTATTTTAAAAAAAATCGTT
>DQSX01000130.1 GCA_015663065.1 Sulfurovum sp. | reverse complement strand
GCATGATCTTCAAAGGTGTCAAGGTTGACACATTCAAGATGAACAACAAAGGCTTTACAGTCCGCTTCCTCTGTGCAGATGCAAAAGTGGCCAAACGATTAAGAGAATTGTCTAAAAAAGAGGGTTACGCTTCTGTAAAGACATTGACAGGAAACGTAGTGAGCATTGAGGAGAAGTTATGATCTTCAAACGCTATCAGAATGAACTTATAGTGGCTTTTTCTCTATTGCTGCTTGTCATGGCGCTACTCTACAAAAATACAGCGGTCTCCTCTGCCAAAGAGAGTATGAACATGGGGAAACAGGAGGTCAGTGAGTTTAAAGAGTTACTTGTTTTGAAAAAAAGATGGTTGGACAAAAAAACGTCCAAGAAAGTTGATAAACTTGAAAAATTGGTGCCTGCTTCCAAACTTATATGGAAGAAAAAAGGGAAAAAACTGACAGCAAGCTATAAGGGGCTGGAAGCAAAAGAGTTAGATAAAGTGATCACAAAGATCCTGAATCTGCCCGTACAGATAGAACTGCTGGAGATCAGCAACAGCAACGGATCTTACACAATGGAGTTCAAATGCAAGTGGTAAAAAATATTTTCATATCACTGTTTGTTGTCTGGTTCGCATTTTTACTCTTTATGCCAAAGCAGGAACTATACTATGCCTTGGAAAATGAACTGCTTGCACAGGGTATTGAGATCAATGAAGAAGAGATAAACCCAGGGATATTTTCTTTGCAGGTCAAAAATATCACAGTATATGTCAAAGGCATAGAGGTAGCAAAGATAGAAGAACTGAACTTTTTTACCTTGCTGTTTTACTCTGCTGTCAACGTTGAAGTTTTGAAAATAGATGATTCACTGAAGTCTTTTGTTCCTTTAGATATCTCTAAGACGGTGGTCATGCACTCTGTATTGTCACCGTACCAGGCATTTGTGACGACTATGGGAAGTTTTGGTCTGGCAGAAGGTATTGTGGATCTTGGCAAAAGGTCTCTGCGTATAGAGTTGATAAATGCAGAAGATATAAAGACTTTTAAGTCACAGTTGAAAAAAGATGAAAAAGGATGGTATTATGAAACATCTTTTTAAGTCAAATACTTTCAAAAATATTGTAAGTATACTGGTTATATTTTTGCTGGTAAAACTCATTTGGATCACGGTGATGCTCTTATGGCTTCCGACCAAAGGTGTATATCATAAAGAGGAAGTGGGTGGAAAATCTCTCTACTACAGAGTAAAACTGACACCTAATGAAGCAGCTGCGCCGGTAAAACCGAGCAAGCCTGTAAAAATTGCGGGCAGCATTAACGACATTACCCTGCAGGCGGTTTACAATTCCTCTGACACTACGGTGATCACGATCGTCTATAAAGGCAAAACAAAGATCCTTGGTCGAGGGGATACGGTGAACGGTTTTGTATTGGAAGGCGGAGGCAGTACCTATGCGACCTTCTCCAAAGATGCAAAAATGTACCGTGTAGATTTGATGAAAAGTAAAAAAAGTACTGCCTCCTCTGGAAGTATTGTTCCTTCCAAACCTCTGCGAAAAAGCAAAAATGCATCATCAGATGCACCGGCAGAAGTAAAGGGAGAGGTCGTTGACGCAGGCGATCACAAGATCGTTGACAAGTCACTGTTGACACACTATGCGAACAATATGGATGATATTTATAAGAACATAGGTATCACCGAAGTCAAAGAGGGTGGTGCGCTTAAAGGATTTAAGATCACCTTTGTACGCAGGGGAAGTCCTTTTGCAAAACTGGGTCTGAAGCGTGGAGATGTCATAAAGTCCATCAACGGACAGGAGATCAACTCTTACAATGCAGCTTTTGAAACCTATAAGAACATTGAAAATATAGAGGGTCTGACACTGGTCATAAAAAGAGGAAAAGAAGAAATGGAGCTAGAGTATGAAATTAACTAACATTATAATGTGGCTGTTGCTTGTATTGTCTATGGGACTGCATGCAGAAGAGGAGACAGTAGATGTAAACTTCAGAGACTTGTCTGTGAAAGATTTTGTGGAGATGGT
>DQSX01000154.1 GCA_015663065.1 Sulfurovum sp. | reverse complement strand
TTATTTTTCATATCATAAATAAGGTTTTTGGCTTCATGCAAGCCTTTTGTTGTCCGAATAATACCTATATCTTCCCACATAATCTGACGCAGTTTCTGTTTATAGATCTTATCATTTTCTTTGTGCAGAATATTACCATAATCCTTCTCAAACTCAGGTGTTTTTATCTGCTGATGTCCTCTTCCAAGAAGATGATCCACTGCCCTTTTGGCAAAAACAACCCCTTCAAGCAGTGAGTTGGAAGCCAATCGGTTTGCCCCATGCACCCCTGTACCTGCCGCCTCACCGATCACATACAACCCTTCCATCCCTTCAATGCAGCCGTTACTGTCACATTTGATCCCGCCGTTGGCATAGTGAAAAGCCGGTGACACAGGTACCTTGTCTTTTGGAAAATGATAGCCCAATGCACCAAATGTACGGGTAATGTTGGGGAAACGATGTTCAAACCACTCCTCTTCAAACATGGAAAAATCCAGATAAGTCTGTTTCCCTGTCTGACGTTTATGTTTGAAGATCCCCCGGGCAACAATATCACGGCTTGCAAGTTCTCCACGCGGATCGTAGTCAAACAAAAACCGTCTGCCCTCTTCATCTACCACATGGGCACCTTCTCCTCTGAGTGCTTCTGTCAGTAACAACTTTCTTGCAAAAGGGGTGTCTACAAAAACTGTCGGGTGGAACTGCATGAACTCCATATCTGAGAGTTCTATCCCTTTTTCCACACAAATGCCGTGTATGTCAGCTGAGACCGTACGTGAATTGGTGTTAAATGCATAAAGTGATCCCACACCGCCTGATGCGATGATCACATCATCTGCATATATAGTAGTGGGTACGTAATTGACAGTAGCTTTCACACCGTAACATCTTCCGTTTTCGATCAAAAGGTCATAGACCAGCGTATTTTTCTGAAGCTGATGTCTGTTCTGCACCATCATAAAATAGTGCATGTACCGTCCCGTAGCATCACCTCCGGCATGGATAATACGCTCTACAGAGTGGGCAGCCTCTTTGGTGTAAAGTATCTTCCCCTCTTCATCTTTGTCAAACTCCATCCCCTTGGAGATGATATCTGCTGTGGTCTGCAAAGAGGTCTTTGACATAATCTCAACAGCCTCTTTGTTGCTGTGGTAGGCACCAGCAGCCATAGTGTCAGAGACATGCAGAGGAATATCTGCCTCATTCAGTGCAGTGGTCATGCCGCCCTGGGCATAAAAGGTATTGCACTCCCAGGGAATATCTTTACACACTACCAATACTTTTTTGGAAGAAGGAAGTTGCATCGCTGCATACAGACCGGCAATGCCGGCACCAACTATAAGTACATCATATTTTTCCAAATATTATCCTTTTGCAGCAGTGTTAGTATCGGATACATATACAGGATCTGTCTTGTGTCCGCATCCTGCCAGTGCCATACAGCAAACAGATGTTATAATAAAAACATGAAAAACGCGTCTACAATTTTGTCTCATCTCAGTAACCAGCCTCAGTTTAAAGTTTTAAAGCAGGAGCGTTGCTACAAAAAATATATTGCACTTTTGGGTGCAAAATGGCAAAAAGCCGTAGCATTCGTTTATATCAAGAACGATACACTCTTTGTAGCAGTAACCCATCCGGGCTTTAAAATGGAGCTTAATTATAATAGAGATTTATTAAAAAGCTTATTAACACAAATGGCTTCACTTGATACAGGGTGTAAAACGATGAAAGCGGACAAGGTCGTTGTCTTTCACAGCAAATACAGGTCCATCATCAAAGAGGAGACGGATGTCACGACCGTACCCTATTATCATGAAGCCTCTTCTGCCGATTTTGACCTAAAAGGCGTGAGCGAAACGCTTCAGGAAAAGTTCAAAGAGATACAGCAAAGCATCCGAAAACAGCTTCAGAAACAAGAGAACTGATGTACAAAGAAACAATGAAAACGCTCATACAGAAGCTTCCTGCGACGCCTGGTGTCTATCAGTATTTTGATGAAAAGGGCAAACTGCTCTACGTAGGAAAAGCCAAAAACCTGAAAAACAGAGTCAAAAGCTACTGGCGCTTCTCTCCGGAGTTTACACCCAACACTGCACAAAGTCCGCGTATTCTAAAAATGTTATCTGAAGCAGCATCGCTCAATACGATGGTTGTCGAAACTGAAGAAGATGCGCTGATCCTTGAAAATTCCCTTATCAAACAACTCAAACCCAAATACAACATACTCCTGAGAGATGACAAAACCTACCCCTATATCTATATAGATGAATCACTTCCCTACCCTCGATTTGAGATCACACGAAAGGTGGTAAAAGGGAAAAATATTGTCTATTACGGACCTTTTCCTACAGGAGGGAAAGCACTGCTTGAGAGTCTCTATGAAGTCTACCCGCTGGTACAGAAAAAATCCTGCCTGAAAGAAGGCAAAGCCTGTCTCTTTTACCAGATAAACAAATGTCTTGCCCCCTGCGAAGAGAAAGTCACCTCTGAAGCCTATGCTGACATTGTCGCTAAAGCCAAACGATCCATCGTCAGGAGAAAAGAGCTCACAGAAGCCCTACAAAACAGAATGACAATGCTTGCGACACAGGAGCGTTACGAAGAAGCAGCCTCCCTAAGAGACAAAATTCAGGCGATCACAGCCCTCAATATATCGTCCAACATTGACCTCGCGAATGAACTTGATCTTGATATCTTTGCCATAGCAAACGGAGACGAACGCGGTGTGATCGTTAAATTGTTCATGCGTAAGGGAAAGATCATCTCCTCTTCACATACTTTCTTCCGACATACACATATATTTGATGAAAATGAAGCCTATAAACAGGCCCTGTTGGAATTTTACACACTGGACACACCTAGCATGTCAAAACAGATACTCACAGCACACACTTTTGAAGACAGCATACAGGTTGCCAAAACACTCAGCACACGCTTTGGCAAAAAAATTGTGATAGACACACCCAAGATCGGGGCAAAAGCCAAACTGATTACCCTGGCCATGAAAAATTGTGAAGAGCTGCTTCGGCAAACACAGACCGATACACTTATGGAACAGAAGATCGCTGATCTTTTTGACCTCTCTGTCATTCCCTACCGTGTAGAGACTTATGACAATTCACATATGATGGGGGTTGCCACTGTAGGTGGACAGGTGGTCTGGAGTGAAGGGAAATGGGACAAAAGTGCCTATAGACGCTACAGGCTTGAAGCCAAAGATGAGTATGGGCAGATGAAGGAGATGTTAAGCAGACGTATTGCCGACTTCAAAGCACAGCCCGCACCGGACCTTTGGATCCTTGATGGAGGAGAGGCCAACCTCTCTCTGGCACTTACACTGCTCAAAAAAGAAAATGTCAACCTTGATGTTATTGCTATAGCAAAAGAGAAGCTGGATGCCAAAGCACACAGGGCAAAAGGTGCAGCAAAAGATCTCATCTATACCACAAAAGGCATCATAGAACTCAAACCCAATGACAAACGCCTGCACTGGATACAAAGACAAAGAGATGAAGCACACCGTTATGCCATTACCTACCATCAAAACAAAAAAAGAAAAGAAGATACCCAGGTTTCGCTGCTCAACAAAAAAGGCATAGGCAAAGCAACTGTGAAAAAACTTATTGATTATTTTGGCACTTTTGAAGCCATAGAAAATGCTTCATTGGAAGAAATAGAGAAAGTTACAAATAAAAGAATTTCATCTATTATTAAAAAGAATACTTGATTTTATTGCCCTTTTTCATATTTTTTACTAAAAAAGCCGGCAATTCAATCTCTTTTTAGTTTAATTGTACTAAAGTTTGAGTAACTATATTTAGATTTGGGCGATCTAATGAGGGAGGATGCATGAACAGACCTACACCCATAGATGAAGCATATACTTTTACAGACGGCTTAATAGTCAGCTCTACAGACTTGAAAGGTATCATCACCTATGCCAACAGAAAGTTCTGCGAGATCGCGGGATACAGCAAACAGGAACTTGTTGGAAAAAATCACAACATCGTCAGACATCCCGATATGCCAAAAGCTGCATTTCAGGAAGTGTGGGACACCATAGAAGCAGGAAAAGAGTGGACAGGTATTGTAAAAAATCTTCGTAAAGACGGTCGTTACTACTGGGTTTATTCACACATTGCTCCTGTTTACAATGAAGGTAAAATCACAGGTTACACAGCTGCAAGAAGACCGGCTTCAGACAATGAGATCTCAGAGATCATACCGGTCTATCGAGATATGCTGGCAAAAGAAAACAATTAATAAGGAGTTAGAGCCAAATGTACTACATAGTAAACCAGACAAACCATATCATAGCAGCAGACAATATGCTATTGGCACTGTTATCTGTTGAAAATATCGGTGAACTGCATCAGAATATTGCATCAAAAGATATTGAATTCACAACACCCTCACAGGGTAACCTGGACATATCTACCTCAGCAGGAACCACAAGCTATACTGTAAAAAGCCATACACTTACAGGTGTACTTGGAGAGTTGACCCTTGTGGAGATAGAAGAAGCACAGGAAAGCAGTAAAACTGTTGTACCCGAAGAGACAATAGCCGATGATACATTCTCACTTATTGATGATGAACCTATCACTTTTGATAATGGTGATGATACAGTGATAGAAGAGCCTGCAGAGGAGAAAGAAGAAGAGATCTCTATTTTTGAAGATGAGACACCTTTTGACCTTATATCGGATGATCATGATCTGGCTGAAGAGACAGTACAGGCAGAAAAAACAGTGGTTGAAACCTTAGATACAGGTGCAGATGATGCAGCCATATTTATAGACATTGAAAAGATCAGCCAGAAAATAGGCATCTCCGCAGAGGACTACAACAGTTTCCTCAATGAATATATAGATACGGCATTGACGCTTGAAGAAGATCTCAAAAGTACAGACAGAGATGCAAGATCTCACGCTATAAGTACAATATCTCACCTCTCCAATGTATTGCATCTCCCTGTGATCTCTGAGATCATGCAAGCTATAGAAAATGCGGATGAAAAGACACAAGGCAGCCATATCCAGTCATTCTATAATACTTTGGCAAGACTTACCACCAGTCAGGTAACACAGAGTGCTGTTCCGGAAGAAGTGACGGCACCTGCTCCTGCACCAAGCAGAGAAAGTTTTGGAACGATCGACCTTTCCGATGTAAAACCGATACATTTTGACTTCCAGCTGGAAGAAGCAGCCAATGACCTCAGTCTTCCTGTGGAGCTGATCGAAGAGTTTGTTACAGATTTCATCGATCAGGCACACACAGAGACAGACAAAATGCTCGAAGCGTATGAAAAAGGGGACCTTGATACCATCCAAAAGATCGGACACCTCCTCAAAGGGACATCAAGTAACTTACGTATCAACCCGCTTGCAGATACACTTTACAAAATACAGTTTTGTGAAGAGAGCAGTCAACTCGAAGAACTGATAAAAGATTACTGGGGACACTTCATCTCTTTTGAACATCAGATCAAACTTACATCAAAATAAAAAAGGAAATAAAAGATGACTATCAGAACAAGACTTAAAATGGTTGGTGTTGTGCCAATTATGTTTCTTATACTTCTCTCGGGTTATTTCTTTGTAACTTCGTATGTGAACTATGAGAAAGCAAATGCGCTTAAAACCATACTTAACAACAATGCAAGCCTCAGTAAATCTTTGGTTCAAATAGGTAAAGAGCGTGGATTGACCTCTCTTTACCTCGGAAGTGACGGAAAAGAATTTTCCGACCTCCTGAAAAAACAGAGAACAGAGACCGACAGTGCCTTTGCAACACTCAAACAGAGCCTGGTCTACAAAGACACAGGTTTTTCCCCGGCACTTTTAAAACTTCTTGGAGAAGAAGATTACATTGATGATGCCAAGTACAATACACTGCTTAACAACCTTAAGGATATAGCAGATATCAGAAAAAGTGTTGATACACAGAGTCAAGACTTTAAAACCATATTTTTTGACGGCTACACTAAAAAACTGGCAACACCAACACTCGACAACATTGCAGAAATTAATAATTTTGCGCTCAATACAGAGATATCTTCTCTGGTAGCTTCTCTTTTGCAACTCTCTACAGCCAAAGAGAATGCCGGTCTTGAAAGAGGATTCATCTCTTACTATATGACCAAAAGAGCTTCCATGTCATTTGAAGAGATCGCGTTATGGGATCACTTTAAAACCAAGGCCAACGGATTTGAGATCAGCCAGGTAGAGGACCCGGCACTTCGCAAAAAACTCGACGATATACTGGGTAACCCTGAAGCCAAAGAGGTCCTTACGGCACTGGGCGAAACATCATCTGCTATTCAGACCGATGTCGATAACGGTGACTACGCGGAAGACCCGATCGACTGGTTCACACTGCAGACTAAAAAGATCGCACTCCTTTCCAAAGCGGAACTTGTGACTTCCAGTACATTATGGGAAAAAAGTAATGCCTACCTTAAAGAGCAGATCCTTCTTCTCTCTATTGCCTCTATTATTTTGTTCCTCTCTTTCATTCTGGCTATCCTCGGATACCACACCACAAGAGATATTTCAAGAAACATTAAAGAGCTTGAAGATGTACTGAACAAAGCTGTTGAAGATATGAAGAACTCTGAGCAATACCTTGCTTCAGATACAGCCAACATTGAAAACATTGAGCTAGATACCCACGAAGGTACCAAAGAGGCCTACAGATTCCTTGAAACACTAGTAGACACGGCAAAAGAAGATAAACTTACAGCCCTCCAGGCAAATGAAGCCAAATCTCTTTTCCTTGCGAACATGTCACACGAGATCCGTACACCGCTTAACGGTATTGTTGGATTTACAGAAATTCTCAGAAGTACAGACCTTACTGCAGAACAGGACGAATTCCTCTCTATTATTGACAAGAGTTCTGAAAACCTGCTCAGTATTATCAACAACATTCTTGACCTTTCCAAAATTGAAAGTAACAAAATTGAAATTGAAAATATTGTCTTTGATGCAGCAGAAGAGTTCGAATCTGCCATTGAAACCTATTCAGTCGGTGCGGCAGAGAAAAATATTGATCTCAACTTCTATATGGATCCTACGATCTCCAACAAGCTCAAAGGTGATCCGACCAAACTTAAAGAGATCCTTATTAACCTGCTTTCAAATGCCATTAAATTTACCTCCTACGGTGGAGAGATCAATCTTGAGATCAGACCGGTTGTTGACTCTGACGACAATCTCCTAAAGTTCTCTGTACAGGATAACGGTATTGGTATGTCTAAAGACCAGCAATCCCGTATCTTTGATGCCTTCTCTCAGGCAGATGTATCTGTTACACGTAAATACGGTGGTACAGGTCTCGGGCTTACTATTTCAAGTCAATTCGTTGAACTTATGGGTGGTAAACTTGAACTTGAATCTGCTAAAGACCATGGAACTACGTTCTTCTTTACTATTCCGCTTGAAGAAGTAACATCAACGGAAGCGAATTATACTCATGCCTTTACCGATATCACTATTGGTAAATATGAGCAGGATATTCCAACGAAACTCGACAACTATTTAGAAAAATACATTGCGTACTTCGGACCGGAAGTAAAACATTTTGAATCTGTCGGGGAACTTAAAGAGTTAAATGACCAAAACGTATGTAAGAACTACTGGATCGACATAGACAAAGCAAGACAGAACATCCTGGATGCTATTTCAAATATTGATCAGTCCAAACTGGTTATTATTGCCAATGTAACAAGCCGTAACAAAATCGAAGAGCTGGGTATCGATCAGGACAATGTGATCTACAAACCTATTACGCTTACAAAACTGAAAAATGTTTTGACAAAAACAGCAGACACGGTACCTCAGATCCTCGAAGAGGCAGATGTAAAAACAGCCACAAGCTTTGATGCAAAAGTATTGGTGACAGAAGACAACATTATTAACCAAAAGCTCATTACACGTATTCTTGAAGAGCACGGCATTACAGTGGACATTGCCAACAACGGTCTTGAGTCATTTGAGAAACGCCGTAACAATGACTATGACCTTCTCTTCATGGATATCCAGATGCCGGTAATGGACGGTATTGAAGCCACACATGAAATTCTCGATTATGAGGAAGATGAAGAGGTACCACATGTGCCTATCGTTGCCTTGACAGCCAATGCACTCAAAGGTGACAGAGAGAGATTTATGTCAGAAGGTATGGATGAGTACATCACTAAACCTATTGAGACTTCAGAGCTTCTCTATATTCTCAACAAATTCCTGTCTGACAAAGCTGTTGAGGCTTCTCTGAGCCCTGCAGCAGCTGCACCGGTTCAGGAAAAAGAAGTTGAAGCAGTTGCAGAAGCAGCAAAAGAGGAAACACTGGCAGATGACAGTGAAGACCTTGTCCTTGAACTTCCGGAAGAAAAAAAGATACTTGTTGCAAAAAAATTCCTGATCGAAAGAAGGGTGCTTGAAAAAGTACTTGAAAACCTTCACTATCCATACACAGCACTAGACAATGTAGAGCAGCTCAGCAGTGAACTGAAGAGCGGCGACTACGACATTGTTTTTGCAGACAGCGATCTAGACATTAGTGACTCTTATGATAATCTGGCTATAATCACGTCTTCAAATTCAAGAGATGAGATAGAATCACTTGTAAAAAAGCATAGAGGGTAGGGTAAATGGCACTTAAAGTATTAATCGTTGATGATGATTTCATTAACAGAAAACTATTACAAACGCTTTTAAAAAAGAATGCAGAAGTCACAGAGATCGTCGAAGTGGAAAATGGCTCTGACGCTCTGGACAAACTTAAAAAGGACTCAGATATCAACCTGATCCTTTTAGATATTATGATGCCGATCGTTGATGGTATTGAATTCCTGAAAATCTTCAGATCAGATATGGCAAATTCACATATTCCGGTGATCGTACTCTCTACAGATGATTCGAGAAAAACAGAAGTCTTTGACAATGGTGCCAATGACTTTATGAGAAAACCGATCAAAGAGAGTGACCTCTTTGCCAAAATGGCGCAGTGGTCATAAAACCTTAAGGTGCGTTTCTAACGCACCATCTACACAAACACCTCTTTTAACACTTCATCCACATTTGACACCCCGATAATTTTTATATTGTCTTTTACTTCAGAGGGAATATCAGCCAGATCACGTTCATAATTCTTCGCCGGTATCAGTGCTTTAGTCACACCTGCTTTATAGGCAGCGATCAGCTTCTCTTTTAATCCACCAATAGGCAGTACCTTCCCTGTCAGCGTCACTTCACCTGTCATGGCTACTTTGTTGTCTATCTTCTTCCCTGAGAGTATCGAAGAGATGGCTGATACCATGGCAATCCCCGCACTTGGTCCATCTTTAGGGGTTGCACCTTCAGGCACATGGATATGCAGGTCATAACGTTTATACACTTCACTTGGGTCTATTTTGACCTTATCTTCACGCTCTTTGAGTGTTCTGGGGATCACAGCAGTATCGATCTCAAGTTTTTTCTGGTCAATGAGTATTTTCACCACAGAGTGTGCAATGCGTACAGACTCTTTCATGACATCACCTAGACTGCCGGTAAGTTGCAAAAGACCTTTGCCTTTTATTTTTATGGCTTCTATGGTCAATACATCTCCACCCACAGCAGTCCAGGCAAGTCCGGAGACCACACCGACCTGAGGTTTTGCATCCACCGGTGAGATCTCAAATACTTTTTTATCTACATATTTGTTTAAATTCTTTTTCGTAATGCGTATCACATCTTTGGAACTGTCCTCCAAAAGCTGTCTGGCAGATTTGCGCATGAGTGAAGCGATTCTTCTGCGCAGATTTCTTACCCCTGCTTCTCTGGTATACTCGTCTATGAGTATTTTCAGTGCTTTGTCTGAAATGGAAAACTCTCTTCTTTTGAGTGCATGCTTTTTCAACTCTTGGGGTATGAGGTAGCGTTTTGCTATTTCATACTTCTCTTTTGGTGTATAGGAGTTCAGTCCTATGAACTCCATTCTGTCACGCAGAGCTGCAGGAATACGCCCTACATCATTGGCAGTGGCAATGAAGATCGCTTTGCTTAGGTCAATGTTGAAGTTCAGGTAGTAGTCACGGTATTTGCTATTCTGTTCAGGGTCAAGCATCTCAAGCAGTGCTGCCGTTGGGTCACCACGCATGCTTCGCCCTACTTTGTCT
>DQSX01000216.1 GCA_015663065.1 Sulfurovum sp. | reverse complement strand
TGATACATGATCATGCTTTCGATATGAGAAAGAAAGGAGGTAGCGACATAATATGCATTAAGCTCTGCAAGGTTTTTTTCCATTGTCTGCACCGTAAGGTCACTGTTGTTCTTTTTATACATCAGTCTGAGCGTTTTCAGATACTTACCCATTCCTGGCACAGCGTTAGGTACAGTGATATCGGTCCAAGTAACATTAATATCTTCAACTTTTGCTTTAATTGCTGTCAGAGATCCATCCATAAAACCTTCAAATTTCACAGTAAAATCTCCATCAGAGTTATCAAGCACCATAAGTGCCTTGATCGTATGTAGTGTAGAATTCATATCACTTGGCACTACATCATCATTGACAGTTATCGTGCTATTGTGGTCTTCTGCCACCTTACCGCCTGCTCCAGTCTGTATCTTGGCATCAATATATATCAGCTTATTATTCGGAATTCTCATCTCATCATTTGCATCACCGGTAATTTCGCCAAAGCCGAACATTAATGCACTTGCAATCTCTTCAGCACTATAAGGACTTCCTTTTAAATATCCTGGACTGATATGATATTTTCCACCACCAAAAACAGCTTTTTGCAGATCAGCCTTAAGTGCCTCTGGCTTCATTTTTCCTTGACTGTCAAAATAATAGTTAACAAATCCAATGCTAGAGTCTGAAGCATACACTTCTCCAAAAAGGATCTTCACTAAAAGATAGATATTCTTTTTCTCTTCAAAGCTCTCTGCGGAGGCATCAAAGACCAACGGATGATCTCCAATCTTTTTATCCCTTAAAAACCCCTCTAAGTTTGCATTAATCACTGCACCTCCAATACTTGGATCATTATTATTTGAGAATTCAGGTAGGTAGTTACCAAAAATAGAAAGCATCAATGAGCTTCCTCCTCCATAATTTTTGATCTTTGTGACAATATCCTTCTTACTTGAGTGTGATGCAATTGATGCATCCCTATCACCACCTGGCCAAAAATCATCAATCCATTTCGACATTTTTGAAGTCTTTTCAGCTGGGTTCATAGAAAAGCCTATAAATGACGAAACTCCATCTTTTGAAGCATCATTTTCGGCTGCCCCAAATAGATTTTCGGAAAACATCTTTCCTAGTGCTTTCCCAGATTGGCATGCTTTACCAAGTAGCTCCTGAAGCATTCTAGCCCACTGTTGAAGCTTATGAATAATTGCAGCGATTTCAGGCATTGTATATTCTAGTGCCGACATAAAACCAAAAGCAAAAGCTGCACTGGCATCAGTAAACTGAAGCTCTATATCATCAAGTCCCAAAAAGGCCAAGAAGCCTGCATCCACACCAATACCACCACATCCTACTTTAACAGAAGGCATTTGTGCAGCAAAAAGAGGTTTCATATTGCCAGAGAAGTTGTATCTGTACTCATAAGCCCCTCCTGTAATCAATAGGCCTTCATTAAGTCCGCTTTGCCATGTTTGCCCTGCTGTTGTATTTGAAAATCCACCAAGATAATCCTTGAAGTCAAATCCACCGAATAACAAGCTTGTCGAAAGCAGTAGAACTACTATTTTACGTTTCACTATTTCTCCCTCTTGTAAAGTTTTTTAATCATAGTCATGTTGATATCTTTTTTGTAGTAATGTTTAATATAGTCAGAACCCAGTGTTCCAACCCTATCAAACATCTTAAAGTCAGGGGAATGTCCTTCTTTAATCACCTTTTTCATTTCCAACATCTTAAGGATACGGCTCTGAACCCCTCCTGCATACAAGTTACCTACAGTGATTGGTATGATCTCTCCGGTTTTTTTAATTTTTATGGACATAGTAGGCGTTGCATATATGGAAGCCTCCTTGAAAAGCTTTTTATCTACCTTCACACTCTTAGCTTTATCAAGCATCTCTTTCATTTCGAGGAATACTTTTGCAGAATCTTCAAATGCTATTTTCGCTCCTGCTGTATAGAAGACTATGTGGTATGTAACATTTTTAAGTTCCTGAACATTCTTGTTATAATTAAAGAAGCTCTGATAGTCTAATTCCGGATTCTTTCCATAGAACAGTATGATCTCAAACTTCTTTGATGCGATCTCGTTAAGAAGGTATCTGTTGTTATCTTGTCTGACTACCTTATGTGCTCCGCCAATAGAGTCAAAGGTACTTCTATTGAAATTGGTCTTAAGTGCCTCTGGTCCGTATTTGGTAATTATAAAATCTCTCATATGTGCTACGTTTGATATCTTGTTGAAATATTTTGATTCCCACTGAACAAGGGCTAACGTATTTTTTTCATTTGGATTTCTAAGCCAGTTTTTATATACAGGGATTTTTTTAGCTTTATCGACTAAAGGCATTTGGAAACACTCTGCAGATGAATTTGCAACACACTCTTTGCCGTTAACAACAATTGTTTCAGGTTTAGGATTTCTGATCTGCTTAACTTCTTCTAGTATTTCTCTTTGTACTTTCAATTGATCTTTTGCAATCTTTACAAGTTCTTCAAGGAGCTTCTGTTGTGTCTTTCTCTGTTGGGAAGCTGATGTAGCATTCTCATCCAAGCCATGAAAATGATACCCTCTCTCATGAGACTTATCTTTCTTTCCATTGGAAGGAAAAGCACTTTCAG
>DQSX01000100.1 GCA_015663065.1 Sulfurovum sp. | reverse complement strand
CAGATGCAAGCTGCTGATACTTCTCGCCTTTTAAAGTGGCCGGTGTTGCCAACACACCCACTTGCCCCGTTTGGGTCTGTTCAAAAGCAGGTTTGATACCCGGTTCCGTACCAATGACCATAAGATCTGGATATTGTCTTCGGATCTCTTTTATGGCTGCGGAAGTGGCTGTATTGCAAGCTACGATCAAAGCATCTATTTGATGTGTTTGGATTAGGAATTTTGTAATATTGAGGCTGTATTGGAGTATCTGTTCAGGAGTTTTTTCACCATAAGGTGCATTTTTTGTATCAGCAACATAAAAAATTTCAGCACCTTTGATCACTTTGGTCATGGCTTGCACTACTGTCAAACCACCCAAACCAGAGTCAAAAACACCTATTCTTAATTCCTCACTCTCCACTCCTCACTCCTCACTCGATAAAAGCTATGCTTTTATTACTATTCGTTCATCATATTGAGGAATTCTTCATTACTCTTTGTTTTCATCATTTTAGAGAATAGGAATTTAAGTCCTTCAACCTCTTCCATGTTCTGCATCGCATTTCTGAGCGCCCATACTTTCTGAAGTATTTCAGGATCTACCATCAACTCCTCTTTTCTTGTACCGGACTTCGTCACATCGATCGCAGGGTAGATACGTCTTTCAGAGACATGGCGACTTAGTACCACTTCGGAGTTACCTGTCCCTTTAAACTCTTCAAAGATCACTTCATCCATACGGGAACCCGTATCTATCAGGGCTGTGGCAATGATGGTCAATGAACCACCCTCTTCTATGTTTCTTGCCGCACCGAAGAAACGTTTCGGTTTATGCAGAGCATTGGCATCAACACCACCGGAAAGAACTTTTCCCGAACTTGGTGTCACCGTATTGTAGGCACGTGCCAGTCTGGTAATAGAGTCCAAAAGGATGACCACATCTTTCCCCATCTCTACACGTCTTTTGGCTTTTTCAATGACCATTTCGGCAGTGCGGACGTGGTTTTGTGCAGGCAGGTCAAAGGTAGAAGCATAGACTTCACCTTTTACCGAACGCTGCATGTCTGTCACCTCTTCGGGTCTCTCATCCACAAGCAGTACCATGAGAGAAGCATCCGGATTGTTATAGGTGACACCATGAGCAAGTTCTTTAAGAAGTTCCGTTTTACCCGTTCTTGGCGGTGCAACGATGAGTGCTCTCTGCCCTTTTCCAATAGGTGAGAAAAGATCAAGTACACGCCCTGTCATTTTCATAGGATTGTATTCAAGTTTCAGTTGTTCGGAGGCATAAAGCGGTGTAAGGTTGTCAAAAAGCGGTCTTTGTTTTGATTTTTCAGGTGCAAGGTAGTTGATCGCTTCGATCTTCAGAAGTGCATAATACTTCTCCTGGTCTTTGGGAGGACGAACCTGACCTGTAACAATGTCTCCGTTTCTAAGTGCGAAACGTTTTATCTGTGTAGAACTCACATAGGTGTCATTGCTTGAGTTGGCAAAGTTTCCGTCTATAGAACGCAAGAAACCATAGCCGTCATTCATCACTTCAAGGATACCTGTAAACAAAATGAACCCGCCCTGGCTTACCTGAGACTTCAAAATTTCAAAAATAAGGTCTTTACGCTGAAATTCATTAGGATTTTCAACTTGCACTTCTTTGGCAATGGTAACTAGTTCTTCAAGTGGTTTTTGTTGGAGATCTTCGATCTTGTAGCCTTTTACAGGTACGTGTGTTCTATTTTTTCTGTTGGCGTTGTTGCCATTAGAAGGTTTTTTATTGTCGCTCATAGGTCCTCTTATATAGGGTTGAATTTTGTCCCAAACTATGCATAATTCAGGGTTAAATGGAGATATACGGCAGTATTGCTACCATGTAGTGGCGGTATTATATTCCTTTTTTTCTAAAAAGTCAATATTAAAACGTTAGTGCATAAAAAAGAAGCGGCGGGTAAAGTACTACACCCAAAAGGAAAAACCATGAAGGGATCTTCCACTCCAGCATAGCCAAGAGATCTGCAGGAATATCTTGTTTAATGAATATGGTTTTGATCAACTCTATCTTATAGAACAGATCAAAGATTTTAAAGACAAGTATGAAGATCATATAGATATTCAAAATATCTGTCACGATCACGATAAAAAGGATAAAATAAAAGGAAGGGTGTATTAAAAAGAGAGCAAATATACTCTTTTTATACCATACATACAGGTTTTCCATCACGCCGTAAAGTGACTCTGCACGCTGTGTATAGGCTTCAAAAAGTTCTAATAATATTAAAATAGCCACAAAGAGTAAAACATTTTCCATTGCAGGATTTTACCCATATTTGGATAAAATCCACACAACAAACCATCAAGGAATCATCTTGGCCCAAATAGCATGTACCCATTGTAACCTCGTATTTGATGAGTCTGTCATGATCACAGAGCATCCACAAGGTGATGTATCGTCGGTGCCTGACTCCCAAACATTACACTTCTGTTGTAAAGGCTGCCAGGGAGTCTACCACCTTCTTGGCTCTGAGGGTCTGAGTACATTTTATGACAAACTTGGAGACACCACACTGCAGCCTGCAAATCAAGACATTTCTGCAGATCTTGAAAAATTTGATCTGGAAGGGTTTAAGAACAAGTATATTAAAACCACGCAAGAGGGCTTGTCACAAATTCACCTCATCATTGAAGGTATTCACTGCTCTGCCTGTGTCTGGCTCAACGAAAAAGTCCTTCACAAAACAGACGGTGTCATAGAAGCAAGCATTAATTACACAAACAATAAAGCAAAAGTCGTCTGGGATCCAGAAGAGGTGAAACTCTCAAAGATCATTGAAACCATTCGTGCTATCGGATACAATGCTTACCCCTACGATCCCTCACTTCAGGAAGAACGTGCCAATAAAACCAAAAAAGAGTATTATTTACGTATTTTAGTGGCTGTATTTGGTACCATGAACATCATGTGGATCGCTATTGCCCATTATGCCGGTTACTTTACAGGGATGCAGCAAAACTTTAAAGACATTCTTAACGTAGCAGAGTTCATTCTGGCAACTCCTGTACTCTTTTACTCCGGATGGATCTTTTTCAGAGGGGCCTATTTCGGTTTTAAAAACAAGATCGTCAATATGGACACCCTGGTCGCCTCCGGTGCACTCTCTGCTTACATTTATTCCATTTATGCGATGATAAGCCAACACGGAGAGGTCTATTTTGACTCTGTGGTGATGATCATCACTTTTGTACTGGTGGGGAAATACCTGGAAGTACTGAGCAAAAAACACGCTGTGGATACACTTGACAGTATTATGGGAAGCACACCGACCGAAGTGACCACACTTAAAGAGGGGGTCAAATCACTCGTCAGCATTGAGAATGTGCAGGTGGGAGATATCATAGAGTTAAAACCCGGTGAAAAAGTGGTCATTGACGGTATAGTCACTTCAGGACAAGGCTCATTTGACGAATCTTCACTCACAGGGGAAAATCAACCTATTTACAAGCAAAAAAATGATGCCATTTTAAGTGGCTCTCTCTGTTTGGACTCTGTTGTACACTATAAAGCCAGCAAAGATGTCTCCGGCTCTTTACTCACTTCCATTGTCAGTCTGCTTGAAGAGTCCATTACCAAAAAACCGCATATTGAACAGCTTGCGAACAACATTTCAGGCTATTTTTCAAATATCATTTTACTGATTGCCCTGCTTACTTTTACAGGATGGTATTTTGTCAACGGGAGCTTTGAGACAGCACTCATCGTAGGTATCTCCGTTATTGTCATTGCCTGTCCCTGTGCCCTTGGACTGGCCACTCCTATGGCAACACTGGTAGGCATCTCCATTGCAGCCAAAAGAGGCATACTCTTTAAAGAAGCCACTTTCCTTGAAACCATGGCTAAAAGCAAAGTGCTTGCCCTGGATAAAACGGGTACGCTCACAGAAGGAAAACCCTCTGTGGTACAAGCTGCACTTTTTGAAGGTTTTGCCCCTGCACTTCTTCTGGCACTGGTTGAGACTTCCAATCATCCTGTCTCAAAAGGTATTGTTAGATATTTGAAACAGGAAAATAATGGCTTAACGACCATACAACTTGAACATATCAAAAGTATTGAAGCCAAAGGTATCGAAGCTACTTTCAAGGGTAAAAAACTGCTTGGTGGAAATGCTGCTTTGCTTCAAGAGAGAGGCATTGCTGTGGATGTAACGTCTGAAAACTCACTTTTCTACTTTGCATTAGACCAGACACTCTTGGCACGATTTGAGCTCAGCGATACCATCAGAGAAGGTGCAAAAGAAGCCATATCCAACATACAGGCACTGGGCATAAAAGTCATGATGCTCACCGGTGATCATGAGCAGAGTGCCCAGAAAGTAGCAAAAGCAGTGGGTATCGAAGAGGTACACGCCAAACTTCTCCCACAGGAAAAATCTGCCCTTATTCAAAACTTTCAAAACAAAGGAGAAGTCGTTGTCATGGTAGGTGACGGCATTAACGATGCCATCGCCCTGGCACAATCCAACATTGCCATTGCCATGGGGCAGGGAGCAGATGTTGCCATTAACGTGAGTGACGTGGTTCTGCTAGACGAAAAGCCACAAAGTATCTTTGATGCCTACAAAATTTCAAGACGAACTTTCACAGCAGTGAAAGAGAACTTAGGTTTTTCACTGCTCTATAATGTCATAGCAGTACCGCTGGCAGTAGCAGGATTTGTCAACCCCCTCATCGCTGCACTCTCCATGTCTCTGTCTTCCCTGGTCGTGGTAGGGAATTCAATGAGAATAAAAATGATAAAATTTAAGGAAAATAATGTCTGAAAATATTGTAATTTTAATGATCTCAGTCTCTACTTTTTTAGGGGCCTTGGGTTTGATCGCCCTGCTTTGGGGTGTAAAGACAGGTCAATTTGATGATCAGTCCAAATTTATCGATGCCGCACGCTATGACGGAGAAGAAGAGTTGAGAGATGCTGCCATGATGCAGGAGAAAAAAGAGGAACAAAAGAAAAAAAGAGAAGCCAAAGAGAAAGAAAAAAACTATATGCCTCCGGATTAAGCAAAGTTCAGAATGACATAAAATATATTCTGCTATGATTATATGAATAAATATCAAGGAAGATATCATGATCAGAAAAATTTTACTCTCTACACTTTTAATGAGCGCATTTTCACAGGCACAAAGCAGCATAGGATTGGACATCAATTCAGAAGATGTAGAACTGTTTGGGGCATTTAACCTCAACTCAAGCATCGGCTACGAAGGCGGTACCTCTTATTTGGTAGATGCTGCATACTTACATAATGAAGATGATGATCTTTTTACTATTGGTCTGAGTGGTGAAAATGCTTTGGAAGCTGCACCGGGTCTCATTTTTGGTTTTGGCTTCAAAGCAGCATTCTCAGAAGACTTTATGGCTTTCCCACTTTTGGGTAAAGTAAGATACATTTTACCTTTTGACTCTGACATCCCCACCACTTCATTGTTAGCAAGTTTTGCTTATGCACCTTCTGTACTGACTTTTTTAGATGGAGACAGCTATTCAGAATTTAGAGCAGAAGCAGACATGGAAGTCATTTCAAATATTCATGTCTTTGCCGGATACAGAAATATCAATACAGATTATGACATTGAAAAAAAACCTATAGGTGAATACGAACTAAGTGACAGTTGGTACGGTGGTTTGAAGCTTAGCTTCTAAACAGGAACCTCAAACTTGTAGGAACCTCAAACTTGTTTGAGGCAATATGAAGGTAAAATAGTTCAATAAATTTATTCCTAAATAAGTTTAGGGTTCCCAGAGGAGATCGGATGAAAGTATTAATTACCGGTGGTGCCGGCTATATTGGTTCACATACTGTTATTTTACTCATTGAAGCCGGCTATGAAGTTGTTGTTTATGACAACTTTTGCAATGCTTCAAAAGAGGCGCTAAAACGCGTAGAAAAGATCGTTGGAAAAGATATCACCACTATTGATGGAGATGTAAGAAACAGAGATGACCTTCATAAAGTATTTGAAGCACACAGTATTGATGCTGTCATCCATTTTGCGGGACTCAAAGCAGTAGGTGAATCTGTGGAGAAACCTTTAAAGTATTATGACAACAATGTCAACGGCACGGCAGTACTTTGTGAAGTCATGGCAGCACACGGCTGCAAATCCATTGTCTTCTCTTCTTCTGCAACCGTGTACGGTGACCCGCACACAACCCCTATTTTGGAAAACTTTCCTCTCTCTGCCACCAACCCATACGGAAGGTCAAAACTTTTTGTTGAGGAGATACTCAGAGATCTTTACATTTCCGACAATGAATGGAAGATCGTTTTGCTTCGTTATTTCAATCCTGTAGGGGCACACGCCTCGGGAACGATCGGTGAAGACCCTAACGGCATCCCAAACAATCTCATGCCATACATTGCCCAGACTGCTGTAGGAAAACTCTCCTGCCTAAGCGTATTTGGTGATGATTACGATACCCATGACGGTACAGGAGTGCGTGACTACATTCATGTCATGGACCTGGCAGACGGTCACGTAAAAGCCTTAGACAAGATCAAAGATTTCACTAAAGTGATGACCATCAACCTTGGAACGGGGACAGGGTATTCTGTACTGGATATGGTCAAAGCCTTTGAAAAAGCTTCCGGTAAAGAAGTACCCTACTGCATCGCTCCAAGACGTGCAGGAGACATAGCCAAATGTTATGCGGATCCAAGCTATGCAAAAGAGGTACTTGGCTGGGAAGCTAAAAAGAACATCGATGAAATGTGTGAAGACTCCTGGAGATGGCAAAGTAACAATCCAGAGGGATACAGGAACCCTAAACTTGTTTAGGTAAACCCCCTATAAAAGTTAAATATTACTGCACCCTCTTCTGCTATAATTAGACAAATAAATAACTAAGGCGATTAAATGTCAATAAAATCATCAATTTTTAGAGAATACGATATCCGTGGTATTTACGAAAAAGAACTCAATGAACACTCTGTCAAACTTTTAGGCTATTATCTGGGTCAAAAAATAGGTGGGGACAAAGTCGTTTCCATCGGTTACGATGCACGTTCGCACTCTCCCATTTTAAGAGATTACCTCACATCAGGGCTGAACGAAGCAGGCTGTACTGTCCTAGATATGGGCATGGTCGCCACTCCTGTCAATTATTTTTCAAACTATCAAAAAATCGAAGATTTAAATCCAAAAACATCTACCCACTACCCACTACCCACTACCCACTCGATGCCTTCAGCATCGGTAATGATCACCGGTTCACACAACCCTTCTGAATACAATGGCTTTAAAATGACGGTAGACAAATCTCCATTTTTTGGCTCCGATATTTATGCTCTGGGTGATGAGATCATTGCCAATCAAGACAAGGTCATCCCTGACAATACCAAGAAGATAGACATTGATGTAAAAACACCCTATGTCAGCTACATGACAGAACAGTTTTCCCACCTGAAGAACTTCCCTAAAAAAATAGTCATCGATGGAGGTAACGGTGTTGCCGATACTGTCATTACAGACATTTTCGATGCACTCAATTTTGATTATACAGGTCTTTACCTTGAACCGGACGGTACTTTCCCCAACCACCACCCGGACCCTTCAGAAGAAAAAAACCTTGTGGATGTGAAAGCAGCTTTGGAGAAAGAGGGTGACATTGCTTTTGCTTATGACGGAGATGCTGACCGTATTGCAGTACTCACACATAAACATAACATCAAAGGTGACCAGATGGCACTGCTGTATGCTCTGAAAATGAAAAATCCTACCGTCATCGGTGAAGTCAAATGTTCACAGGTGATGTATGATGAACTTGAACGTCGTGGGGCCAAAGCCATTATGTACAAAACCGGACACTCCAATTTAAAAGTGAAAATGAAAGAGACCAATGCAGATTTAGCCTGTGAAGTCTCGGGACACATCTTCTTTAAACACCGTTACTTCGGCTACGATGATGCCATTTATGCCACACTTAGAATGCTGGAACTCATTCAGGATGGCATAGATTTGGATGCTGAGATAGATGCTCTTCCTCTTGTATATTCGACAGAAGAGTTAAAGGTAGAAACTACCGAAGAAGAAAAATTTGCCATTATAGACAAGGTAAAAGTTTTACTAAAAAATCCTCCTTCTGATTTCCCAGAAATTAAAAACATTATAGATGTTGATGGTGTAAGAATTAATTTCGAAAAAGGTTGGGGTTTAGTACGAGCTTCTAACACAACACCTGTTCTGGTAACTAGATTTGAATCTACAGATGAAGCTTTAGCAAAAGAGTATGAAATAAAAGTAAATGAACTTATAAAAGCGGCGAAAGTTTCTTTATGAAAAACAAACTTTACTTTAAATCAGATGCAAAGGAAGTTCAAACTTCTGCTTTTAAAGCTATAGAAAAAGAGCAGGAGAGCATTGGCTATTATGCTCTTCCTGAACAAGACATAAGTCCTGTACTTGAGTATTGCAAGACTGTAGCCCAAAGTGTTGAGACTATTGCAGTTATAGGTATTGGTGGCAGTTCTTTAGGTGCAAAAGCTATATATGAATTTATAAAACCTGTAAAATCTTTAAAAAGAAAATTATACTTTTTGGAAAGCACTGATCCCATAAATATTAGTACTTTACTTAGTAAGTTTGACATTAAAAAAACACACTTTTTAGTCATCTCAAAATCTGGCAATACAGTAGAAACATTTTCAATTTACAAATACATATATTCACTGCAAAATGACTCTTCTGCTTACACTTTTATAACCGATCCAAATTCACCTCTAGAAGCTTATGCAAAAGAGATTGATGCTTCTGTTCTTTATTTACCAAATAATGTAGGAGGAAGATTTTCAGTACTTTCGACAGTTGGTTTAGTACCTTTGGCACTGTGTGGTATTGACATAAAAGAACTTTTGGCTGGTGCAAAAACTATAAAAGACAGTTTTTTTAAAGATGGTTATTTAAAAGATACTATTCTAAAAAAAGCTGTCTATTATGCAAAAAATCATAAGCAATATAACATAAACTGTATCTTCGCATACTCAGAAACTTTAAAATATTTTTGTGAATGGTATGTTCAACTTTGGGGAGAAAGTTTAGGTAAATTCCAAAGACACTCTGCTTTTAATGTAGGACTTACACCCATTGGACTCATAGGACCAAAAGACCAGCACTCGTTCTTGCAACTCATAATGGAAGGAACCAGAGACAAGTCTGTAACCTTCATTAAAATTGAAGATTTTCATGACAACATTTCAATCCCAAACATAACACTTCCACACTTGGAAGCACTAGATATTCTAAATAATTTACCTTTTTCAGAACTCATAAATATGCAATGTGACTCAGTCGTAGAAGCACTAGACGAAACAGGTGATATACCTCTTGACACCATCACAATAAAAAGCGTAACAGAAGCAAACATAGGCTCACTCATATTTTACTACGAAGTGCTAACATCTTTAGTAGGCGAACTAATAGATGTAAATACCTACGACCAACCAGGCGTTGAGGCTGGTAAAATTATTTTGAAGAAGAAGTTGGGAGCGTAGTTGCTCCTGCTTTTAACTACTTAGGAAGTAGATAGTTCTTTTTGCAGAAGCATTTTTATATACGATTGGTAAGGTACATCCAAAGCATTGGCTTGAGTCTTTAATTTCTCTAACATATCGACAGGAAGCCTTAGTGAAATGGACTTTGTACTTTTCTTTAGGTTTGGAAATATAATAGTTTTAGCTCTACTCCAATCCATATACTCTTCACTATCATTAACTTCCCAAAACTCTCGCTCTTCTCTCTCATTTTGAAATTCAGGAATCTTTTTTATTTTGTTCATAAACTCTCCTCTCTTTTTTACTCATATGTCTTGCAGATATAACTCTTATTTTGTCTACTCTTTTTGTAAAAACAATGAAAAGTTCTATGCCATCATCTGTCTGCCCCAAAGCAAAACATCGACATTCATTCTTGGAGTGTTTTACATCTTCCAATAAAAGAAGAGGAGCATTAAAGAACACCTCTTCAATCAATTGCCATTTAAGTCCATGTTTTTTCTCATTTTTATAAATATTGCCATCATCCCACTCAAAGCCAACAATATTTTCAATGTTTAAACACTCAATATTCATTCAAATTCCTTAAATGTATATTACCATTATATACAATTTATTTTATAATATTCTTAAGTGCT
>DQSX01000133.1 GCA_015663065.1 Sulfurovum sp. | reverse complement strand
TACATCTAAATTGAGGCGTTATTTCTTGCGTCGCAAGAACCAATACATTATCCCAAGTCCAAAGAACAGCCCACCCAGCACCTGCACCCATGCAGACAACAGTATAGACTTATTCACCAAAGTATGGTGCATCTCATTGTCTATCTTCACACCTGCAAATTTAGCCGTATGTACCAAAAGAGAAACAGCCAGATCTTCACTAGGCATCTCTTTATGACAAGAGAGACACACCCCGCGTCTATCCATCTTTGCACGTGTTTCATTGTCCAGTGCCTGTGAAAGTTTCCAATGGTTTCCTACCGTTTGTAGCTGTGTACCATTCTCATCAACAAAACGGGAAAGATCATCTTTTAAGTTTGGTACTGCCGGTATCTGCTCGTCTACAATATGGGGAAGCACAGTTCTCTCTGCATTCATCAAGTCCACAATGGTTGTTTTGCTCTGGTCCATGAAATATTTTCCACCTTCAATTCCGTAACCCAAAGCTTTGGCAGAGTCATGACAGGAAGAACATGAACGTCCTTTTTTTGTAATAGTATGCGGATTGACCGGAGACATCACGATGGAATTGACTCCCTCTTCTCCTCTGCCTTCAGCATTAGGAATTTTAAAGATATGGTTTTGCAATTTTGCTTTGCCATCTTTTCCAATGACCGTTAAGATCACTTGACAGCCCGGAATAACCGGAGAGACTCGTCCCTCACCGTTTTGTGCCAAAGCAGGATTTTCCCAGCGCAAATAAGAACGGGTTTCTGTCACTTGCCCATCTACAAGGAAATCTTTCAGTGAGTCCACTTCACCTGTGACCCCATTGTGATGCGACTTGGAAGCAGCCAGATAATCCGGGTTCTGCTTACCCTTGGAGTAGTCAATTTTGACATGACAGCCGTAACATTGCGGTGCCCAGGAAGCGTGACAGGTATAACACTCCAGCTTGTCCGTATGTGCAGATATCTGATCCATGGCTACCAAGCCCTCTTGAGAGATCTTACCCTCTTTTTTGAGTGTTTTAAGCGGTTTGAGTTCAATATCTTTTCCCGATGCCAGGTGCATCATCACTTTGTCTCCGTGACGCACAGCTTTGGTCAGAGGGTTCCCTCTGGCAGAGAGAAGAAAACCGTCTCCTTTGTCTTTGGGGATAGCGCCCTGCTTCAAATATGCTGCAAGTGTATTGGTCGTTCCTCTGGCTTTGCCTGTTTTAGGTGTTGTCTGAAACTCATCACTGTAACCAAGCGGAAGCTCCCAGGGGTATTTATCGGTCGTACCATGGCAATCCTGACACTCTATCTCCACTGCTCCCAGGTTGGCACCTACATTAAAGCCGTCTCCATGATGGTCAATGGAGGTGTGACAATCTTGACACAACATCCCCTTAGAATAGTGAATATCTTCCTGAAGATGCATATAGCGTTTGGTATGCAGTTTGGGCTGGCCGTTTCCTTGGGCATCAAAGGTTGCCTGATACTCGGTCTCCATCAAGCCCTGATACGACACCCCAATGCGTTTACCACGGTTATGGCAGGTCGTACAGGTCTCCACAGGGATCCCCGAATAGTTGTTGTCATGCACCTGCACTTTGACTTTTCGCGAAGATTGTATAGCATGCACCAGCAAATGCCCCTGCTCTTTAGAGATATTTTCATCTCCGCCCTCATAATATCCTTCATTTGAATAAGGAATGTGACAAGAAGAACAGCCTATCCCTCTAAAGTCTCCTCTTCTCTTTCGTCCTTTTCCTGTAGTGTGACAACGCAGACACTCCTGACGCAAATAGGTGTAAACCGAGAGACTTGGATCTTTTTCTATCTCTTCTGCTGTGGGTGCAGGCGGAAGCGCATGCATCTCTTTGGGGAAACCTTGAGGTTCTGTAGTTCTAAGCTCCTGCATATATTTGTCATAGACTTTGGTTCCTATACGTTGATGAATATCTTTATTCCCAAAATTACTGCTATTGTGGTCATATCCCTCTTTTGCACCAAAACCCCAAAGTGCGCCATGGATCTTTCCTGCTTCTGTGGCCATGAGGTTGTTCCATTGAGACTTGATCTGCTGCGGGTGACACATGCCGCAGGTATGCTCGTTGATCCATGGACTCCCCGGTGCAGGGTAAAATGCTTTTGGTCCTTTATGCTCTTTAAAATATGCCAAAGTGCCAGAGTGTGCTTTCTCTTTTTCACTTGCTTCCGGATCACCACCATGACAGACCACACAATCATTTTTAGCTGCACCTGCTTTTGCTGCCACTTTAAAAATTTCCTGCATCATTTTAGACTGAGGATCACGAATATCTTCTATGCCTTTATGGCACTGTAGACAACTATTGTTTGCCTGCAATAAAAAAGGCAATAAAAGCCCTAAAAACAGTAATATTTTCATCTAGATTCCTCATTTTCCTTCATTAGCAGCCATTATATCAAAAGCGACTAAAATCAGAGTATAAACCAAGTAATGCTATAATTATTGCTAATACAATTTAGGACATTTTATGACAAAAATTTTTACAGATCATCAAGCACGTTGGTTTACAGGTATCGGGCTTCTTGCACTTGTCGGATTTATCGGCTGGGTCGACAGCTTCTTTGTAATGTGGTCATTCCTGGGCGTCATTTACATGTTTGCTTTTTATGAAGCCATGAAACTTTTTAAACTTGTGGGTCCTTCAGCCTATTTCTGGGCAATGTTTTTATGGGCGACTGCCTATTTCTACCCAAACCCGGATGATCTTTTTTTCTTAATAGCCATTATTTTTGCTGCTTCACTTGCCTATTTCCATAATTTTAACAGCAGACTCCTACTCCCTTTCCTATACCCCGTCTCAGGGATACTCTTTTTCCTTGTCCTCTATGAAGACTACGGAATTCAGGCAATGTTTTGGCTGCTGGTAACCGTTGCACTGACAGATGTGTTTGCATTCTTTACAGGCAAAGCCATAGGGAAAACCAAGTTTTCAGACACTTCACCGAACAAAACCATTGAGGGTGTCATCGGAGGGATCATAATTGCTACACTCGTAGGCACCTATGCAGGTCTTTTCATTGCACCCTTCTGGACAGCACTTATTGTAACACTGCTTACCTCCGTGGCTTCTATTTTCGGAGATTTGTTCGAATCTTACCTCAAACGTGAAGCAGGGGTCAAAGACTCAGGAGACCTACTCCCTGGACACGGTGGTATTCTTGACAGAATAGACGGCTACCTTTTTGGAGCACCTATGATGATCATTGCGTTACGTGCATTTTTATAACCCATGTCAAGCATCGTTTTACTCGGTTCTACAGGCTCCATTGGGGTCAATACCCTACTTGTTGCCCAGCGTAACAACATAAGCATTGAAGCACTTGTTGCAGGGTCCAATATTGCACTTTTAAATAAGCAGATCTCTATACACAAACCCAAAATGGTCGCCATTGCCAATGAAGAAGATAGACATAAGGTTACTCACAACAATGTACTTTGTGGCGCAGAGGCTATACTTGCAATTATTGAAGCTTCTTCAAGTCAGACCATTGTCAATGCCTTAGTAGGCTATGCAGGACTTGCTCCTACGCTCAAAGCCACCGAGCTTGGCAAGAGGGTTGCCCTTGCCAATAAAGAGTCTCTGGTTGTCGCTGGAGAGTTCATCGATATGTCTCTCATCACACCTATTGATTCTGAACACTTTGGTCTTTGGTACCTCATGAATGAACGTCCCGTCTCCAAGCTTTACATCACGGCAAGCGGTGGAGCCTTTAGAGACTGGGAACTTGGCAAAATGAAAGATGCCACCTTCTCGGATGCACTTAAACACCCAAACTGGTCCATGGGGAACAAGATCACCATAGACTCAGCAACCATGACCAACAAACTGTTTGAGTTACTTGAGGCAAAATGGCTTTTCAACACTTCCAATATTGATGCGGTCATAGAGAAAAAATCCATCATTCACGCACTTGCAGAGTTTAAAGACGGCTCAACCACGGCACACTTTGCAGGTGTAGATATGAAACTGCCTATTGCTTTTGCACTCCAAGGTGAGGTCACAGAGGAAATACTTCCCCCTACAAATCTACTCGGTATCGGTGCTTTGGAATTTTTACCCATTGAAGCGGCACGTTACCCTATCTGGGATATCAAAGAGCACATTTTAAAGAACCCGCATTTAGGTGTGGTCATCAATGCTGCCAATGAAGTGGCCATAGAAGCGTTCCAAAAAGAGCAATGTTCCTTTTTTGGCATGTCCGACATGGTCTTGCATGCCTATAAAAAATTTGAAGATGTGAAGGCCACTAATATTGATGAAATAGTAAAGATCGACAGAGAGGTAAGAAAATATGTCACAAAATAAAACCCTTATTTTGCACGGTTGGGGAGGATCTGATGCCCCGCATTGGCAGGCTGAACTTGCTTCTGAACTAGCCAAAAACTATGGCACTGTCTCTTTTCCTCTGCTTGACAACTGTCATTTTCCTTCCAAAAACAGATGGGTCAAACAGGTAAAAGAGATACTCTCAGACTTTAAACCTGACACGGTAGTCTGTCACTCTCTGGCCAATAATCTCTGGCTCTGGCTCTGTGAAGAGGGTGAAATAGAAGAGGTACAGAGACTCTTTATGGTCTCCCTGCCAAGTTTGCAAACAGAAGAGAAAACCATCAAAACTTTTTTTCCCTGCCCTCTGCCGAAAAATATCCACGCCAAAGAGGTGCATATGATCGTCTCAGACAATGACCCATGGGTAAAGATGGATGAAGCGAAAGAGATCGCTTCTCAGTTTGATATTCCGTTAGCCATTATCAAAGATGCCGGGCATATCAATGATGACAGCGGTTATGGAAAATGGGATTTAATAGAGCAGATGGTCATACAAAAATGATATTAAGCATCGAATCAAGCTGCGACGACAGCTCCATAGCCATCACGGAAATAGCCACAAAGAAGCTCCTTTACCACAAAAAGATCTCCCAGGAAGCAGCACACTCCTGTTACGGTGGTGTGGTACCCGAACTGGCTTCCAGACTGCATGCGGTGGCACTGCCCGAAATACTCAAAGAGACAAAACCATGGTTTGACAGACTCAATGCAGTAGCAGTTACCAACCAGCCTGGCCTTGGTGTCACACTCCTTGAAGGTATCGCCATGGCAAAAACCCTGGCTACCCTGAAGGATATCCCTCTGATACCCGTGCATCATCTTAAGGGGCATATCTACTCTTTATTCATAGAAAAAGAGACGATCTTTCCGCTTTTAGTACTGCTGATCTCAGGAGGACATACACAAGTCATCCGTGTAGAGCGTTTTGAACACATGGAAATTCTTGCCACTTCCATGGATGACTCGGTAGGAGAAAGCTTTGACAAAACAGCCAAGATGATGGGTCTGGGCTACCCGGGTGGTCCGCTCATAGAACAACTGGCACTCAAGGGAGACGAAAACCGTTTTGATCTGCCTGTCCCACTACGCAATTCCCCCCTTATTGCCTTTTCTCTCTCAGGCTTAAAGAATGCGGTAAGATTGGTAGTTGAGAGGCTTGGCGGGGCATCTGAGATGAGTGAACAGGACAAAGCAGATCTCTCTGCCTCTTTTCAAAAAGCAGTGAAACTACACCTGCTTCAAAAAAGTAAAAAGATCTTTGCAAAAGAGGGCATCAAAGATTTTGCCATTGTGGGTGGTGCCTCCGCGAACAAATACCTTCGCTCTGCTTATGAAAAACTCTGTGCTGAGTTTGGGAAAACTTTGCATGTGGCTCCTTTGGAATACTGTTCCGATAATGCAGCGATGATAGGGCGATATGCTTTGGATGCTTATGATAAAAAAATCTTCATTGATCCCAATGAAATTGACATTGTCAGCACCAAAAAACAGCAAAACGGGATGCTTTTATAAAAGAAATACTCCTTTTGTCGGAAAATCCCACTCCACGCGTCTCTATCAGGGCTTTTTGCCCCCTTTATCCTAAGTTTATTTCGCTAAAATATATAATAACAAACCTCTACAAGGGAGTGGAATATGGCAGAATATGGTGCTAGTAATATTAAAGTCCTTAAAGGACTTGAAGCAGTAAGAAAAAGACCTGGTATGTACATCGGTGATACCTCAACAAAAGGACTTCATCACCTGGTTTATGAAGTAGTTGACAACTCTATCGATGAAGCAATGGCAGGCTATTGTGATACGATCAAAGTAACACTTACCAAAACCGGTTCAGCCATCATCGAAGATAACGGTCGTGGTATTCCGGTAACTGAGCACCCTACTGAAAAGATCTCTGCTGCAACGGTTGTACTGACCGTACTGCACGCCGGTGGTAAATTTGACAAAGATACCTACAAGGTTTCCGGTGGTCTTCACGGGGTTGGGGTCTCTGTCGTAAATGCACTCTCCAGAGACCTGCACCTCACTGTATTCAAAGATGGAGAGATCCACGAACAGGACTTTAAAGAGGGTATCCCTCAAGAGACCCTGGCTGTAACAGGTACTACACGAAAAACAGGAACCAAAATAGAATTCTGGGCAGACGGCACGATCTTCACAGAAAGTACCACTTTCCAAAAAGAGATCTTGATGAAGAGGTTCAAAGAGCTTGCCTATTTGAACCCGCAGATCACCATTGATTTCAGAGATGAAAGAGACGGGACCAAAGAGCTCTACCATTTTGAAGGGGGTATCAAACAGTTCGTAGAAGATATGAACACCAAAGAGCCTCTCTCTTCTGCACAGTTTTTCCAGGGTAAAGCAGACGACATCGAGATAGATATTGCGATCATGTACTGTGATGCAGATTCTGAAAAGTCACTCTCTTTTGTAAACAACATTAAAACAGCTGATGGCGGTACGCATGAAGCAGGTTTTAGAGCTGGACTTACACGCTCTATGTCATCTTACATTTCCAAAAATGCCAATGCAAAAGAGAAAAATACAAAGATCACCGGTGATGACTGTAAAGAAGGACTGATCGCTATTGTTTCCGTGCGTGTACCGGAACCTCAGTTTGAAGGTCAGACCAAAGGGAAACTTGGTTCCTCTTATGTGCGTCCACTGGTACAAAAGTTCTTCTCTGAAAATTTTAACAAATACCTTGAAGAGAACCCTATAGAAGCCAAAGCGATCATGGCACAGGTACTGCTTGCAGCCAGAGGTAGGGATGCGGCAAAAAGAGCAAAAGATCTAGTGAAACGTAAAGACTCTATGAGTATCGGTACACTGCCCGGTAAACTGGCTGACTGCCAAAGTAAAGACCCTGAAATTTCAGAAATCTACCTGGTGGAAGGGGACTCAGCAGGTGGTTCTGCAAAACAGGGGCGCGACAGAGTATTCCAAGCCATTTTACCACTTAAAGGTAAGATCCTAAACGTTGAAAAAGCACGTTTGGAGAAGATCCTTAAATCTGATGAAATTAAAAATATGATCACTGCGCTTGGTTGCGGGATCGGTGAAGAGTTCAATGAAGAGAAACTTCGTTACCACAAGATCATTATCATGACCGATGCCGATGTGGATGGTTCACACATCCAAACACTGTTAATGACATTCTTCTTCAGGTTTCTGCAGCCGGTCATTGAAAAAGGTTACCTCTACCTCGCGCAGCCACCACTTTACCGTTATAAAAAAGGGAAAAATGAGACCTATCTGAAAGATGACAAGTCACTTAACGATTTCCTTATTGAAAACGGTATCTCTGTTGTTGAGAGTGAAACTATGGGGGAAGCGGATCTTGTTGACCTTTTCAAACTGGTCGCTTACTATAAAATGACACTCAGAGAGATAGAAAAACGTTTTGCACTGCCTGAAGCGCTGCGCTACATGATCGAAAACCCTGATATCATCGGTACTTCCAACAAAGAGTTGTCAAAAACCATAGAAAAGTTCATTGATACACTGGGATATAATATTCTTAACAAAACGATCACCGAAGATAAACTGCACTACTTTGTACAGACCAATGACGGTCTTGAAGAGCTTATCATTGATGAAGTACTTTTCACCAACCCGCACTACAATGAAGCGATCCACATTCACCAAAAGATACAGGATCACATTACCGATGAATTTAAAGAGAAAGACCTTTTGGCTATTTTTGATGAAGTAGAAGCCAATGCTAAAAAAGGTGCTTACATCCAACGTTACAAAGGTCTTGGAGAAATGAACCCTGAACAGCTTTGGGAGACAACCATGACACCGGAGAACAGAAGGCTGTTACAAGTGAAGATAGATGATGTTGAAGAGGCATCTGATACCTTTACGCTCTTTATGGGTGATGAAGTGGAACCAAGAAGAAACTACATTGAGAGCCATGCCAAAGATGTAAAACACTTGGATGTATAATGCTTCTATCAGAACGACAAGAGAGAGAACGACGATTTAAACTTGCACTCAGAGCAGGCATTCCTGTTCTCCTGCTTGTCTCTCTTGTACTCTACAGTACTTTCTTTAAAAACAATGCACTGGAACTCACACTGGAAAATGCGTTCCTGATAGGTGCTATTTTATTTATCACCGTTTACTTTATCTATTTTCTTATGGATCTCTCTGTAAAAGAGACCCTGATCGATCAGGCAACACAAGGCTACAACGAACAGGCATTTATAACGCAGCTCTCTGCATTCAAACCAAAAGCCCTTGTTCTCTTGATCATAGAAAACCTTTCGACCATTTCTGAAAACTACAGCAACAGTGATGTAGACCTTCTTCTCTATACCATGATCCACAAACTCAACAGTGAATTGACTAAAGCGGGATTCAAAGAGTCTCTTATCGCCAGACGCTACGGTGCAGAATTTTTAATTGCTATTAATAAAAGCAGTGAAGAACTCCAAGCAGTACTCGATACCTTCATTGCAAACCATAAGACCATGAATGACATTGAACTCAATTATACCTTTGCCATTATCACCGAGACAGAGCAGGAACTGGAAAAAGATATTGTTCACCTGAAGGACCTCATATCCACACAATACAACAGCGACAAGAAAGAGAGACGGGCCTCTGTCAGTAAAAAGGCCAAAGAAGTATCTGAGACAGAGCTCTGCACTATTGATGCACTCAAAGAAAAGAATCTTCAGCTGACTTTCCGCCCTTTGCTCAATACAAAAACAGAGCAAATTGAAATATATGAAATATCTGCCAAACTAAGATCAGATAAGATCGGTAACATCCTGCCAAGGGTCTATCTTCCGATCATCAATCGTTTAGGTTTAGGAAGAGAGTATGATCTGGCTTTGGCAGAGCATGTTGTAAATATTCTACCTCTGATAGATGAGCATATCTCACTCTCTTTTAACCTTTCCCCTTTCTCTTTGAGAAATGAGAATTTCCAGGAGAAGTTTTTTAACGCTGTAGAAAAAAGCAAGGTAGACCCCTCCCGTCTGATCATTGAACTGTATGAGAGGAAAACACACCACGACCTCAGCGGATACCTCAAAACACTCAACAAGTTCAGAGCAAAAGGTATACGCATTGCCATCGACAACTTCGGGTCATCCAATGCTTCTATGGAATACATGAAACACTTCAACTTTGACATCGTGCAGTTTGACAGGGATTATGTCACCAAACTTGAAGATGCAAATACCCATGCCATGCTTGACTCGATGGTTAAAATGTCAAAAGAACTAAATATTCTCACTGTAGCCAAATGGGTGGACAATGACGAGCAGAAAAACAAACTCAAGACACTGGGTATAGACTATTTGCAAGGATTTGGTATATCCAAACCCATATCAGAAAATGCCCTCATAGAAAGATATAACTAAAGGAAGACCATGAAATACGGCGAAAAAGAGATACAAGACTTCGATATTAATGCGGCAGAGAACTTCTGGCCCAACGAACATGAAAAGAGTTATACGATAAACATTGAACTGCCTGAGTTCATGTGTCTCTGTCCACGCTCAGGCTACCCTGACTTTGCCACACTGAAACTCTCGTATGTGCCAAATAAAACAGTCATTGAGCTCAAAGCGATCAAACTCTATATTAACTCGTTTATGTACAGACATATCTCTCATGAAAATTCTGCCAATGAGATATTCGATGCACTCTACACAAAACTGGAGCCAAAGTCTATGAAACTTATTGCAGACTTCAACCCAAGAGGAAATGTGCATACGGTGATCGAAATAGACTCTGAAAAGTTCTAAGTCCAAAAAATATGGCAATTTGACATATTTTTAACCTCTTTGCCAAAATTCTATTATGATACTTCCAGTGAAACGTACGAAGGAGTCATATGATAGAGTTTCAGGAAGTCATGCAAAGAGTCAAAAAGATCCTGCACAACAACAATGAAGAGAAGAAGATACGCGATAGAGATATTGCCAATGCACTCAAACTGAATGCGCAGTATTTTGCTGTCATTAAAAAACGCAACAAGATCCCTTATGAGAACCTTGCCTATTTTTGCAAAGATGAGAAAGTCAGCCTAAACTGGATACTTCTGGAGCAAACGCCCCAATATCTCTAAAGACTCTCTTATATCTTAATGAAGAGAATATAACGTTTCTCTTCATCATTTTTTCCAAATCCAACGATCTCCATATCTGAATACTGTGCATTCACATGCATTCTAAGCTCAAACATCATGCTGTCCATATCATATATCAAAAGAGGTGGGATAAGCGATCCTACAGTGATCTTGGTATCACTACCGTCTATTTCAAAGATGAGTTGTTTTGTTATTTCATCTTTGTGCCAAATGTTTAGAGATGCTTCTCCTGCGTAGATGAGTTTGCTTGTATCCTTGGGATCTTCTTTTAGTAGTCCTGCTGTAACAATATAATCTTCATTATTTCCTATTTGTTCTCTTATGTCTTCTATGAGGTCTATGATATATTTCATTTTTTATCCTTCTGGATTAGCAATTAGATGTGTAATTTTACTAGAGATAGTTAAGATTTTTTTGAGTTGTATTCAGTTTTGAATGTTTATGTAAAGGAGCTTAGGCAGGTAAGTGACTGCACCCATCATTTAAAGATGGATGCAAATCAAAGAAATATTAGCTATTTCTCTTTTCGATGATCTCTTTGGCTACATTCTGTGGAACCTCTTCATAGTGATCAAATTCCATAGTATAGGTTGCACGACCTTGCGTCATTGAACGTAGGTCTGTTGAGTAACCGAACATTTCTGAAAGTGGTACGAAGGCGTTAACGATCTTGTTACCAGCTCTGTCATCCATACCTGATACTTGACCACGTCTCTTGGCAACATCACCAATAACGTCACCCATGTAATCTTCAGGTACTTCAACTTCAACTTTCATTGTTGGTTCAAGGATAAATGGATCCGCTTCTCTACAACCATCTCTGAATCCCATAGAACCGGCAAGTTTAAACGCCATCTCTGAGGAGTCAACGTCGTGGTAAGAACCATCATAAAGTGTTACTTTTACATCTTCAACAGGGTAACCGGCTTGAATACCTCTCGCCATTGATTCTTGAACACCTTTGTTAACCGGCTGGATAAACTCTTTTGGAACAACCCCTCCTTTAACTTCATCAACGAACTCATAACCAAATCCTGGTTCTTGTGGCTCGATTCTAAGGTAAACATGACCAAACTGTCCACGACCACCAGACTGTTTCGCATACTTGTACTCTTTATTTACAGACTTTCTAATACCTTCACGGTATGCAACTTGTGGTGCACCGACTTCTGCTTCTACTTTAAACTCTCTTTTCATTCTATCTACAAGAATTTCAAGGTGAAGTTCACCCATTCCTGAAATAATAGTTTGACCAGACTCTTCATCTGTAGCAACACGGAAAGATGGATCTTCTGCAGCAAGTTTACCAAGTGCAAGTCCCATTTTTTCCTGGTCAGCTTTTGTTTTAGGTTCAACCGCAACAGAGATAACCGGATCCGGGAAGTCCATTCTTTCAAGTACTACTTTATCTTTATCTGAACAAAGTGTATCACCAGTTGTAGTAGACTTAAGTCCAACAACTGCACCGATCTCACCGGCATAGATCTCTTTTACTTCTTCTCTTTTGATTGCATGCATCTTCATGATACGACCGATACGCTCTTTTTTCGCTTTAGTTGAGTTAAGTACATAAGACCCTGACTCTAAAGAACCACGGTACACACGAATAAATGTCAATTGACCAACAAAAGGGTCAGTCATGATCTTAAATGCAAGTGAAGCAAACTCACCATCATCTGTAGATTCAACAATGACCTCTTTTGTTTCATCGTCCATTGCAGTACCCTTTATCGCAGGTGCTTCAACTGGAGATGGAAGGTAAGCAACAACAGCGTCAAGCAGAGTCTGAACACCTTTGTTTTTAAAAGCAGAACCCACTGTCATCGGTACAATATGCATACCAATAGTAGCCGCTTTGATTCCTTCAACAATCTCTTCTTCAGTTAGCTCTTCACCTTCCATGTATTTTTCCATAAGCGTATCATTACCATCAGCCTCAGAAATACTTTCTATAAGTTTTTCACGGTATGTCTCTGCTAATTCAACCATATCTTCAGGAATCTCTTCTACGTGATAGTTAGAACCCATTTCAGCATCTTGATCCCAAACGATTGCTTTCATTTTAACAAGATCAACAACACCTTGGAAGTTCTCTTCTGCACCGATTGGCAATTGAATTGGAACTGGGTTCCCTTTTAATCTTTCGACAATTTGTCTCTCTACTTCATAAAAGTCAGCTCCTGTTCTGTCATATTTGTTTACAAAT
>DQSX01000166.1 GCA_015663065.1 Sulfurovum sp. | reverse complement strand
TTGGTTGCGGGAAAGGGATTTGAACCCCTGACCTTCGGGTTATGAGCCCGACGAGCTACCAAACTGCTCTATCCCGCGACAGGAATTTATAAGTTCTTTCAAACTTAATGGAGTGGAAGTTTACCTTCTTTTTCTTAAAGGAAGATAATGTTCCGATGGATGGGGTAGAGGGATTCGAACCCCCGAATGCCAGTACCAAAAACTAGTGCCTTACCGCTTGGCGATACCCCAACATTTACAAGCTTTATTGCTTATGTGGACGGCATTATAGCACCAAAACCCTTTCATGTCAAGAGTTTTAAAAAAAAATGTAAAAAAATTTAAATATTGAGGTATAATTACAAAAACTATAAGATAGCTGATAGGAAAATGTAATGGTAAACGATCCGATAAGTAGAGTTGAGAAAGCAATAGACGACATCAAACGTGGGAAAATGGTCATCATGATGGATGATGAGGACAGGGAAAATGAGGGTGATCTTGTCTATGCGGCAACCTTTTCAACACCGGAAATGGTGAACTTCATGGCCAAAGAGGCCAGAGGGCTCATCTGTACACCGGTGACTAAAAAGATCGCTGAGAAACTTGACCTTATGCCTATGGTCTCGAACAATGTCTCCAACCATGAAACAGCGTTTACAGTCTCTATAGACTCTGCGAATGCGACAACGGGTATTTCTGCGGATGAGAGAGATGACTGTATCTCCAAACTTTCCAACCCTTTGACTGTTGCTGCTGATTTTGTGCGACCGGGGCATATATTCCCGCTTATTGCAAAAGATGGTGGGGTGCTTGTGAGAACAGGACACACCGAAGGTTCTGTGGACCTTTGTAAACTCGCAGGGCTTGCCCCGGCTGCCGTGATCTGTGAGATCATCAAAGATGACGGAAAAATGGCACGTATGGATGACCTGGAGGTCTTTGCAAAAGAGCATGCTATGTCCATAGTCTATATTTCAGACATTGTTGAGTACCGTTTGGCCAATGAGAAGCTTGTGCATCTTGTCTCTTCGGAAGAGAGTACGTTTAAAGAGACCAAAGTTGAAAAACGCATCTATAAAGACCACCTTGACCGTACCCATACAGTCATACAGTTCTACAAAACACATGAGACAGCCAATGTAAAGTTTCACAACATTGGACAGGATATTGATCTTGTACTGGACTGTAAACGTTTTTCTGCTTTGAACAACGCCATTGATTACCTCAAGCAAAACGGCGGTGTACTGATATTTTTAGATACGAAAACCATTTCAAAAGAGCAGGCAAGAGAGTTTGGTGTCGGTGCACAGATACTCAAAGACCTAGGCATTAAGAACATCAACCTTATTACAAGCTCTAAAGAGACAGAATTCGTAGGACTAGGCGGTTTTGGTCTGGATGTGGTAGAGAAGATAGAAATCGTTTAAACCTTTATGTTCTCAAATCTCTTCAAAAACAAAAAGATCACTACCTTTTACGGTTGGGGTATGTTTGCAATACTCCTTTTTGTGGTACTTTTTTCTTTTTTGGTCATTTATGAAGAGTATAATGATTTTGACAGAGAAGTGGTCTCTATGCGTAAAAACTACATGCAAGAGCAAAAAAAGACCATTTCGTTTGATACGAACAGAGTGTTGAACTATATAGACTATGTCTATAGCAACAGAAGAGGGCATTTACCTGAAAAAGAGCTCAAAGAAGAGGTCTTGTCTACTATTGAGCAGCTTTACGGGCGACAAGACGGTACAGGGTATATATTTATTTATGATTTTAACGGCAGCAATCTTTCTGACCCTTTGAACCTGGACAATAAAGGCCGAAATCTACTTCATTTTCAAGACCCCAACGGTGTGTATGTAATACGAGACCTTATTGATGTTTCGCAAAAGAGTCATGGCGGCTTTGTTGAGTATATGTGGAAAAAGCCGGTGACAGAAGTACCCACCGCCAAAATTTCTTATGCCAAAGCATTCAAACCCTGGGGATGGATGATCGGTACGGGTGTCTACCTGGATGAAGTTGAAAAACTGATCTCTGTTGAAAAAGCTGCTTTGAAAAAGAGACTTGTCAAATATATGATGGAGATCTTCTCTCTTACTGTTATACTCTTTGGTCTGGGATTGACCGGTCTGTGGGTCATTAACCATCTCATAGCCAAAGAGATCGCTGCTTTTAGCCAGTTTTTTAAAAGTGCTGCCACAACCCATACGACCATTGACCAGGATCAGATACATCTTTTAGAGTTTAAAAAATTGGTCAAGTACATTAATGAGATGGTCGATACGATCCATAAAAGAAAACAGAATCTCAAAGAGATCAATGTAGAGCTTGAGAAAAGGGTAGCGCAGAAGACAAAAGACCTTTCCCGGCAGAACAGACTGTTAGTAAAAGAGAAAGAGTTTTCCGAATCTCTGGTGAAAGCACAGGACTCTTTCATAAAGCACTCCATTCACGAGATCAATACACCGCTTGCAGTGATCATGACCCATATAGACATTCGTAAAATGAAATTTGGTGAAGACAAATATCTGTCCAAAATAGAAGCGGCGTCAAAGTTGATCGCAAATATATATGATGATCTCTCTTATATGGTAAAAAAGGACCGTTTTGTGTATGAAAAACAGTGGATCTTCTTTTCACTGTTTTTAGAGAACCGTATTGATTTTTTTGAAGATATTGCTTCGGGAAACAGGCATAAGATAGTCTATGAAATAGAAGACGATATTAAACTATATTTTTCAGACATTGAACTGCAAAGAATAGTAGATAACAACCTCTCCAATGCAATCAAATATGCAAACAAAGACTCTGATATCAAAGTGACGTTGAAAAAAGTAAAGAAGAGCGTATTTTTAACCTTTGTCACGTACTCTAAACAGATCGAAGACACAGACCGTATTTTTGAACCATTTCATCAGGAAGAGGAGGCACAGGGCGGTTTTGGATTGGGACTTGAGATCGTACACTCCATCTGTAAAAAAGAGAATGTGCTTGTGACTGTGGAGTCGGGCAGGGAACAAACTATATTTCGCTATAATTTTACAAATAATGTAGCCTAAGGGTAGAGATGAAGATCCTTTTACTTGAAGATGAATTGATGTTGCAGTCTGCTATTGTTGAGTACCTGACAGATACAGGGTATGAGGTGGATGCTTTTGAAGATGGTCAGGAAGCCTTTGAACACGCCAAACAGATGACCCATGATCTGTTTATTTTTGACATCAACACACCTACTATTGACGGCCTTTCTCTTTTGGAGAAGCTTCAAAAAGAGAAGATCTTCGTGCCAACTATCTTCATCTCTGCCATTACCCAGATAGAGCAGATCACAAAAGCCTATGAGCTGGGTTGTTATGACTACCTGAAAAAACCTTTTCATCTCAAAGAGCTTACACTACATATGGAGCGTTTGCTTAAAATGGCAAAAGTCGAGTCTAAAAGCATTGTTAAGATCTCTAAGATGTATACCTATGACCTTGAAAAATCCAGACTTCTGTTTGACAGTGCTGAACAGTCGCTGACACCGAAACAGTCGCAGATCATTCATCTTTTTGCTTCAAACATTGGTAAGATCGTTGATTTTGATATGCTCAGATATTATGTCTGGGAAGATACACCGGTAGACAATGCAACCATCAGGGCCGAAGTACACAGAGTAAGACAGGTACTGAAAGAGGATCTTGTAGAGAGTCTTAAAGGGATTGGCTACAGGGTCAACAAACACTACTGACACGCTTCTGTTTATTAACATACCGTTAATATTTGTGTAACCAAACGCTACATCTTCATTTTTTTATGTGCTAAATTTCAGTAAAAAACAACATGCTATTTTAATGCTACTTTTCTATTTCATACTAAAGAGTAAAAAACTACAAGGAAAAATTATGAAAAAGACATTAGTGCTATCGGTAATAGCATCGACAATGATCATGGCAGGTGGAGACTTGGCTCCGGCACCAGTGGTTGAAGCAGAGGCAGACTGGGGAGAGGTTTTCGGGCAGTCCAGAACGTTTTATATAGACAGAACATATATGGGAATTGTAAATAACAACCGTAACTCACTGGCAACAGGTGGTTACATTGGTTATAAGACACCTGATTTTAACGGATTGACAGCAGCAGTTGCAGCCTATGGTACGTTTAACTTGGGTATTCATGATATTACTCCGGTACAGGATGCCGGAACTTGGGCAAAATATGATCCTGCACTTTATGGACGTGGTGGTGAAAACTATGCGTTTATTGGTCAAGCATATTTGAATTATAAATTCTCTAATACAAACATCAAAGCAGGTCGTATGAGACTTGATACGCCATTGGCAGGTGCAGATGATGCAAGAATGTTGCCAAACCTTTTCGAATCAGTTGTTGTAAGTAACACTGATATTGAAAATACTACGTTGATCGCTGGGCATGTATTTAGAGAAACAGTAGGTACCTTTGGAAATATCTATAATGGCGGTGCACTTGGTCTAACTTCAGGTTACGGTCTTGGGATGCAAGAAGCCTTGAGTGGAGATTTTGTAAATATGGGTACGGTTGCACTTGGTTCAAAAGATGCAAACGGTAATTTTGTTGACAATGAAACATCCGGAGTTTCAGTACTTGCTGCTGTGTACACAGGTATTGAAGGTCTTAAAGTACAAGCCTGGGACTACATTGCCTGGGACATTTTGAATGCTGTTTATTTGGATGGTGATTACACGATCGCTGTCAATGAAGCTGCAAAAGTGAAACTTTCGGCACAATACATTAATGAGCAGGATATCGGTGATAGATTAGCAGGTTCTGTAGATACGAATTATATAGCAGGTAAGATCACCGGTGTATATAATGATTTTTCAGCCTATGCTGCTTACTCTACTACAGGTGACAGCAACACAGATACTGGTGGAAACGTGATCACTCCATGGGGTGGTATGCCGGCATATACACAGGGAATGGTAACAAGACACCAATTCTTTGCCAATACAGATGCATGGAAAGTAGCTGCTGTGTATAACCTTAAAGAGTATGGTGTAAAAGCGGTTGCTTACTATGCTTCGTTTGATGTAGGTCTGGGAAACATTTATGTTCCGGATAACGCATGGAAAGCTACAGAATCTGGTTGGGATGTTACTTACAAAGTAGAACAGGTAGAGGGACTTAGTCTCAGAGCAAGAGCAAATTACCCAAGAGACTTTAAAGAAGGTCTTGACTGGGATGAGTATAGAATCATTGCAAATTACAACTTTTAATAAAGGAAAAGTATGACAAAAGAACAAATAGAACAGGTTAAAAATAACCCGAAATATCAAAAGCTCGTGTCTGAGAGAAGCAGGTTTGCCTGGACACTCTCAATCATTATGTTGGTGGTCTATTATGCATTCATTATGACGATCGCATTTAATCCAGAAGCCTTAGGTACTAAAATAGGTGATGGCGTAATGACGATAGGTATTCCTATAGGAATTGCCATTATTTTCATTGCCTTTGTATTGGCAGGTATTTATGTTAGAAGAGCAAACGGTGAGTTTGATGAACTGACAAGAGAAGTAAGAGAAGAATTGGGAGACATAGCATAATGAAAAAATTATTACTATTAACATTACCGTTATTGCTTACTGTAGGTGCATTTGCAGCAGGTGCCATAGAGGGCGAAGTTCAAAAACAGCCTCTAAACATCTCTGCTATTATCATGTTCCTTATTTTTGTTGCAGGTACATTGGGTATTACTTACTGGGCTTCAAAAAGAACAAAAACAGCAAAAGATTTCTACACTGCGGGTGGCGGGATCACAGGTTTCCAAAATGGTATGGCGATCGCGGGTGACTACATGTCAGCGGCATCTTTCCTTGGTATTTCCGGACTTGTTTATCTTGCCGGTTATGATGGTCTTATTTACTCTATCGGTTTCCTTGTCGGTTGGCCGATCATTCTTTTCCTGATCTCTGAGAGATTGAGAAACCTTGGTAAATATACCTTTGCAGATGTTGCAGCGTATAGACTTAAGCAAACGCCTATCAGAACACTGGCTGCTTTTGGTTCTATTGCAACGGTTATCCTGTATCTGATCGCTCAGATGGTTGGTGCAGGTAAGCTTATCCAACTTCTTTTCGGTCTTCCGTATGAGTTGGCGGTTGTTCTTGTGGGTACACTGATGATCCTTTATGTGACATTCGGTGGTATGCTTGCTACAACATGGGTTCAGATCATTAAAGCGATCCTTCTGCTTTCGGGTGCTACATTTATGGCATTGGCAGTGATGAGTCACTTTGGATTCTCTCTTGATGCAATGTTCACGGCAGCGATCGAAGTACACGGCAAAGGCGAAGCGATCATGGCTCCTGGTGGATTGGTCTCTGACCCGATTTCAGCCATTTCACTTGGTGTTGCTCTTATGTTCGGTACAGCGGGTCTTCCTCACATTCTTATGAGATTCTTTACGGTTTCTGATGCGAAAGAGGCAAGAAAGTCTGTATTTTATGCTACTGGTTTCATTGGTTACTTCTACATCCTGACATTCATCATCGGTTTTGGTGCGATCATCATGGTGCTTAATAACCCTGAATACCTAGACCTTGCGAAACAAGCGATCTCTGGCGGATCTCCGATACTTGGCGGTAAGAACATGGCAGCGATCCACCTGTCTCATGCAGTGGGTGGTAACTTCTTCTTAGGGTTCATCTCTGCTGTTGCTTTTGCAACGATCCTTGCGGTTGTTTCCGGTCTTACATTGGCCGGTGCATCAGCCATTTCACATGACTTGTATGCGAACGTGTTCAATAAACATGGAGAAGTAGATGAAGCCAAAGAGATGAGAGTTTCCAAAATTGCAACTGTAGCACTTGGGATCCTTTCTGTCTTACTTGGTATTGCATTTGAGCAGCAGAACATTGCCTTTGTGGTTGGTTTGGCGTTCGCTATTGCGGCATCTGCCAACTTCCCGGTATTGTTCCTTTCTATGTTTTGGAGTAAACTCACTACAAGGGGTGCGGTTATCGGTGGTAGTCTTGGACTTGGAACAGCGATCCTGCTTGTTATCCTCGGACCGATCGTCTGGGTACAGATCTTTGGAAATGCAGAAGCTATCTTCCCTTACAAATACCCGGCATTGTTCTCGGTAACAGTAGCCTTCATAGCTATCTGGTTCTTCTCGATCACAGATAAGAGTGATGCTGCGGCGAAAGAGATCGAAGCCTTTGAAGCACAGGATATCAGATCACAAACTGGTATTGGTGCAGAAGGTGCATCTGAGCACTAAAGGCAACAAAAAGTTTAAACAGGGTCTTTGGACCCTGTTTGAATGCTTTGACCAGTCCACTACCCTGGATTGGCCAAATCATTCATAGTAGAGGAATAATATTGATCGCATTATTGGATAATTTAAAAACACATTTACCTTTTTCACTTTTGGACGATGCTACCTTCAAAACCATAGAAGCATCCTCACAAATTGCTTATTATCCTCAGGATACGGTTCTTATAGAAGAGAAGACGGTACCTGAAAATGTCTATGTGGTCATTAAAGGTATTGTCAAAGCCAAAGAGGGTGAAGACCTTACGGATGTCTATCAGAACTATGATGTTTTTGCTGCCATAGAACTCATACGAAACAAAGGTTCCAAAGACAGATATGTGGTTACCCAGGAACTCATATGTTACGAAATACCTGCAGAAGTATTTTTAGATATCAGCAAAAAAAATAAAGAGTTTAAAACCTACTTTCTCTCCACTATTATGGAACGTATGGCCTTCATGAAAGAGAAAAAGAACAACATGAAATCTGCAGAAATGATGGTCGCAAGGGTAGATGAAAATATATTGCATTCGGTGTGCATTGTAGATGCTGATATGCCCATACTTGATGCATTGAAAAAACTTGAAAACTCACGTGCTGCTGCGATCATTGTGGAAAATGAGTTTGGTTACGGTATTGTGACCGATGCTGACCTGCGCTATTATATTTTACATAAAGAGGAAGATGCACTCGTCACTATCTCCCAAATACAATCGTACCCGCTCATCTCCACAGAAGAAGATGAACTGCTTTTTAATGTCCTTTTGCTCATGACAGAACACAACATCAAACATTTGCCTGTTGTCAATGAGAATGAAAAAGTCATCGGTATCCTTGAACTGAGTGATCTGCTCTCCTCTCTTTCCCACCAGTCTCATCTTATCTCTGTGCAGATGGAGAGGGCAGAAAATATTGAAGAGGTGATAGAGGCTGCAAAGAGAGTAGATGTTATGGTGACACTTCTTCATTCAAGAGGGGTGAAAAGCCGTTATATTGCAAAAATGGTTTCAGAAATACATAAAAAAATGTATGCGAAGCTCTTTACTTTTGTCTTCCCGAAATCCTGGCATGATCACTGTACTTTAGTTCTTTTGGGATCAGAAGGGCGTGGAGAGCAGATACTGCGTACTGACCAGGACAATGCACTCATTTTTGAAGATGGCTTTGAGCCTGAAGAGAAAGAGGAGATGACGCTTAAATTCATAGAAGTACTTGATGCCATTGGTTACCCAAGATGTAAAGGCAATGTGATGGTCATTAACCCACAATGGTCAAAGCAGGTTACAGCGTACAAAAAAGATATTGCTTCCTGGGTCACAGCGCCGGATTATAAGGGTTTGATGAATATGGCCATTCTCTTCGATACTTATGCGGTTGCCGGGAATATTGACCTCTTTAAAACATTGAGAACGTACCTTATGAGCAAAGTGAAAGAGCATAAAGAGTTTTTACCGTACTTTGCAAGGTCCATTGAGAGTTTTGAGTCTCCCCTGGGCCTTTTTTCACGTTTCATAGCTGCCGACAAAGCACATAAAGATGAAATAGACATTAAAAAAGGTGCACTCTTTGCCATTGTGCACGGTGTCAGAGCTTTGGCACTGGAGCACGGCATTACCAAGACCAACACTACCGAGCGTATCAAAGCACTGAATGACGTTGGGTATATGAACAAAGAAGATGCCCATGATCTTCTTGAGACGCTTGAAGTGCTTAATAGCCTGAGACTGCATGCACAGCTTGAGAAACTTGAAGCCAAAAAAGAGCTAGATAACTACATCTGTTTAAGAACTTTGGGTAAACTTGAAAGAGATACGCTTAAAGAGGCACTAAAGACGGTTGAGAACTTTAAAAAAGTAGTAAGTTATCACTTTCATCTCTCGATGGTTTCTTAGGTAAGGATCAATATGTTTAGCAGGCTAATAGAAAACTGGAATCGTAAACATCTTAAAGATGAAAGGTTCTCTTTTTTATTTGATCTGTCAGAAAGTGATGAAATTGTTGTTTTTGACTGTGAAACTACAGGATTGAACCCTAAAAAAGATGAGATCATCTCCATAGGTGCGGTCAAAGTAAAAGGCAATAAAGTATTGACCAATGAAGCGTTACACCTGTTTGTAGAGCAGAAAAAGCAGATAAACCCTGAGAGTATCATGATCCATCAGATACGGCATTGTGATCTTGAAAATGCTATACCCGTAGAAGAGGCCATTGAGACTTTTTTACATTATATTGGCAACAGAACGCTGGTGGGGTATTATCTGGAGTTTGATGTGGCGATGATAAACAAGTATATCAAGCCCATGCTGGGTATTACTTTACCTAACAAAAAGGAGGAAGTCTCTGCCATCTATTACGATAAAAAAATAGCGAGAATACCTCAGGGCAATATTGACCTTAGGTTCGATACGATCCTGGAAGATCTGGCTCTGCCGAAACTTCAGGCGCATGATGCATTGAATGATGCAGTCATGACAGCGATGATGTATCTTAAATTAAAGGGGAAACCAATAATTAATAAGATCGATTAAACCAAGTACTGTGGGTAGTAAATAGCATAGCCTGTAACTAATAGGACTAATTTAGTCTTATTTAAAAAACTTGTTTGAATTTACTCCCTTTCTCTAAAACAATATGTTAAAATAAACGTAATAATATACATATATACAAAGGAACAAAATGTTAAACGATATTTATCAACCAAACCCTGAGTTTGCAAAAGATGCAAGAATTAAAAGTATGGATGAGTACCACGCTTTAGTCAAAAAATCTACGGATGATTATGAAGGTTTTTGGGCTGAGTATGCCAATGAGAAAATTGATTGGTTAAAACCTTTTGACACAGTACTTGATGAATCGAATGCACCGTTCGTCAAATGGTTTGACGGTGGTCAACTCAATGTAGCACAGCAGTGTATTGACCGTCACCTGGACACACGTAAAAACAAAGCGGCCATCATCTTTGAGGGTGACAGAGGTGACAAGCAGGTTATTACCTATCTGGATCTTTTTTACAATGTAAACAAGTTTGCCAACCTTCTTAAAGAAGATTTTGATGTAAAAAAAGGTGACAGAGTAGTCATTTATATGCCAATGATCCCTGAAGCTGCGTATGCAATGTTGGCTTGTGCACGTATCGGTGCGATCCACTCTATTGTCTTTGGCGGGTTCTCTTCTGAAGCTCTTCGTGACAGAATTGAAGATGCTGAGGCAAAAGTGGTCATTACCGCAGATGGTGCGTATAGAAAAACGAAACCGTATATGTTGAAGCCTGTGGTAGATGCAGCGTTAACAGGGGAGACACCGGTCAAAAAAGTATTGGTGGTAGAGAGAAATGGTGAAGATGTAACCTGGGAAGCAGGACGTGACTACTCATACAATGAACTCATTAAGAGTAAATCAGGTAAATGTGAAGCAGAACCTATGGAGAGTGAAGACCCGCTTTTCCTACTTTATACTTCCGGAAGTACAGGTAAGCCAAAAGGGGTACAGCACAACTCTGCAGGATACATTTTATGGGCGCAGATGACCATGGAATGGGTCTTTGATGTAAAAGAGAATGATACGTACTGGTGTACAGCCGATGTGGGTTGGATCACAGGACATACCTACATTGTGTATGGACCGCTTGCAATGGGTGCTACGACAGTAATGTTCGAAGGTGTAATTACCTATCCGGATGCAGGACGTCCTTGGAAAATGGTAGAAGAGCATAGGATCAACCAGTTCTACACTGCACCAACTGCCATACGCGTACTGCACAAAATGGGTGAAGATGAGCCGGCAAAATATGACCTTTCTTCTCTAAAAGTACTTGGAACAGTGGGTGAGCCTATCGATCCTCCTGCATGGAAATGGTATTATGAAGAAGTTGGAAATTCAAAATGTGCCATTGTAGATACCTATTGGCAAACAGAGACAGGGGGACACATTGTCTCTCCTCTTCCTGGTGCCACACCGATCAAGCCTGCATGTGCAACACTGCCATTGCCGGGTATCATGGCTGAGATCCTTGACCCTGAAACAGGTGACAAAGTTGGAGAGGGTGAGAGTGGATTTATGTGTATAACACGCCCTTGGCCGTCACAGATCCGCGGTGTATGGGGTGATGAAGAGCGTTACAAATCCTCTTATTTTGGTGATGTGGTAAAAGATGGTAAAGCTGTATACTTTACAGGGGACGGTGCTGTGTATGGTGAAAATGGTTACATCACGATCACAGGTCGTACAGATGATGTCATAAACGTGTCAGGACACCGTATGGGAACAGCAGAAGTTGAAGCAGCCATCAAGAAGCACAGCAATGTCGCTGCTGTTGCCGTTGTAGGTAAACCTCACCCGCTCAAAGGTGAAGGGATCTTTGCTTATATCGTGCTCAAGTCAGTACCTGTAGCACATAAAGATGACATAGCAGATGAAGTTGAGACGATCAAAGAGATCAATCAGATCATTAAAAAAGAGATCGGAAATATTGCCCTTTGTGATGATATGATCTTTGTTCCTGATCTTCCAAAAACAAGATCCGGTAAGATTATGAGACGTATTTTAAGAGCACTTGCAAAAGGTGAAGAGATCACGCAAGATACTTCTACACTTGAAGATCCATCTATTGTAGATAAGATCAAAAACTGTTGTCAGGAAGCAGGACAGTAAGTCCTCTTTCTATGCCAGCAGGCTTTTTATCATCTTTAGATCTTCAAATACCTCTTTTTTGGCAGAAGGGTTTCTAAGCAGATAAGCAGGATGATAGGTAGGGATGAGTGTATATCCGTTTTTTTCATGTACCGTACCGCGTATTTTAGCTATGGGACTGTCATCTCCACTTAGGTAGTGATAGGCTGTGGCACCCAAAGCAACAATGATCTTTGGCTCTATAAGCTCTATTTGTTTAAGCAGATAAGGCTGGCAGGTATGTGCCTCCACCGGTGTGGGTGCTGCATTGTCTCTTGGTCTGCATTTGACCATATTTGTAATGTAGACATCGGAACGGGAAAGTTCAAGGACATTTTCTATCATTTTTGTCAACAGTTCTCCCGAGTTACCCGTAAAAGGTTTTCCGGATGAATCTTCAGTAGCACCGGGTGCTTCTCCTACGAACATCAGTGTTGCACTGGTATTTCCTTCGCCAAAAACAACCTGTGTACGGCTTTTGCTTAAATCACAAAGATGACACTCATGAGCCTGTTTCTGAAGCTTTTCAAGTGTATTTGGTAAAGTAAGGTCAGGCTCTTCTTCTTTAAAGGCATTGACTGAAGTGTAGTTGTAGCCGAGCTGTTTCAGTAGGTAAAGTTGTTTGAGAAGTAGGGCATTTTTGAGGTTTTTCATAGGGATATTATATCCCTATGCGTCTTAAGGACATGCGTAATTGTTGCCAATATAATCCACTGCAGTTTTCAGCATGCTCTCCGCCGGATCACCCAGTTGATGTGTTAAGTCATCTTCTGCAGTACAGGTCACAGGGATACCGTCTAAACTTGTCGTCTCTCCATCGTTATTTCTTACAAAAAAGTTAATAAGAAAGTAAAAGTGAGATCCATAGGTTCTACCGTTCATCCCAACAGGCTTTCCGTGTGTTGTATCACCAATGGTCACAACATTTGTTTTTCCAAGGTAAGGAGTAAGTGCTGAGATGACCATTTCAGAGGCAGAAGCAGAGTTTTTGGTCACTAGGAAGATCACGCGTATCATATCCAGATCATTGGCTTCATCTTCATCAAAGGTATAGGTAGAGTTTTTACTTTGATAGTTGACGTTCCAGTCAAGATAGACCTGCCTCTCCCCTTCATGGCCTATAACTAAGTTATCAAGCAGTGTACTTGCTACGTCTACAGAACCACCACTGTTATAGCGTAGGTCAATGATAAGGTCTGTGATATTGTCATGTTTAAATTTTGTAAATTCAGCTTCAAATTCAGGAACAGAAGTAGAGGTAAAAGAGTCATAACGCAAGTATCCGATATGGCTGTTGATAACCTTTCCCTGTGTCACTTTAAAGCTATATTCCTGTGCTGTGATGACAATCTCTTTTTCACCTTCACCCACTCTAAGAACTTTAAAGGTTGTAGCAACCCCGAGGTTATTACTTGCCGCTGCAATAGTTTCATTTGTCACTGCTGCACCGTTAATTTCCAGGATCTTGTCTCCTCTTTGGAGTTCATGCCAGGCAGGAGAATCAATACGAACCATATAGATCGTAAAATCACTTTTGTAGCCAAAACCAAAACCAGCTGTTTTTTGATTGACCATGTCTTCGTATTGTGCCTGGGTGAGGGTAAAGCTCCACTTGTCATCTGGTACCCTCAGTGCATTGATGAGTGCCTGCGGTGCATCGTAGGCATTGTAATCAATGTCTGCTACATCATCAAACCAGAGATACTCTGTATGAAAGAGGTCATTCACAAAAGCTTTTTCACTGCTGGAAAACGTTTGTGAATCAGTGAGGCGGCTGGCATCAGCAACAGTGCCCCCACCGCCTCCGCAGGAAACAAGTAGTAGAGAGAGGGAGAGAAGAAGAGGAAAGATCAATCTGTGTGGTCGTTTTGTCATGTCAGCTCCTTTGTTTTAGGCTGTGATATTATTGGACATCTTCCAAAAGCATTGGTGTCCCTATGGCTTGGAGTCTGGCATTGGTCTTCTGGAAATAGCTGTGCCAGAAATCTGTCAGAGACTTAAGTGTTTTGGAGTCTCTGTAAGCATTTTTACCTACCATACCTGCACCGATCACATAGACTTTCGCCCCATCAAAGTTAGCCACATAGTCACTTTTGTTGACTTTGTCCATCTCTTTTTCGGCATTGACCTTTTTAAGTGAACCTTTTGAATAGAATGTAGTGATGGAAGAGTGTTCTATCATGTCTGAGACCAGCAGTACTACTTTTTCTTTCGCCGTTGAAGGTTTAATGATATGTGCTGCAATATCATCTAGTGATTTTATGATGTCAGAATGGGGTAATTTTTTATTGGCGCCTTTAAGGGTAGAGACCAAAGCTTTTGTTGCTTTCTTTTTGGCAAACTTGTATTGTCCGTTCATACATCCTTCGTACTTGCGTAGTGATTTTTTAGCAATGTCATGTTTGGCACTTTCAGGAAGCAGTGCTTCAAGTTTTCCTGAATAAGCGACATCGGTATATTTTCCGTTTGCATTGGAAGAGAAAGAGACAATACTTACCCCATAGCCGTTTTTAATGAACTTCATCATGTTCTTGTAGGTGTAGATCATCATGTTTTTATCGATGGGTGTGGTTTGGTCTATGAGGATGAACAACTCTTTTTTAGAGTTTTGATCCGGATTATCCATCTTTAGTGCTTCATAACAGCTGGGTACATCGTTTCTTGCCAAGATCAGGGTGGACAAAGTAACTAAAATCAGTAATATCTTCTTCATCTATTTATCCTCAAATGTCAAATAGTGTTTAAAGGTTCTGTCTTTGTTGTTTCTAAGCAGTGCAGTGGTTTCTGCATCCGTACCTGAATTGTCATTGATGATGTTCATGGCATGTTGTAACTTCTGCAACTGCTTCTGTGCTGTTCTGGCAATGTGTGTTTTGGCTCTGTCATAAAAACCGAGGAAAGCACTTTTGGTAGAAAAACCTCTTAGGCACTCATAAGCTTCTTTAGACTCACGTCCTGCAAAATCCCAGTGCATACCGAAGAAGATACCCAGGATCTGAATAAAGACGAACATAAGACCTAAGATCATAAAGGTCGCTTCCCCGCCTTTGAGGTTGGTTTCATCTATAATGGAAGAATTGCTCGTAGCGCCAGTTTCTGTTGCAGCTTTTTCTTCTCCGCCAAAGAGAGCAGTAAGGTCCTCTTTTGCATTATCAACCGCAGCATCTCCGAAGAGTGCGCCTATATCGTCATCTGAAGCTGCATCTGTGTCTGCAAACGGTGAGGCATCGTTGTTAAAAATGTTTACAGCAGATTCATGTGAAGAGGCGATCTCCTGTTTGAGTACCTGGTCTCTAATGTAAGTTGCCCCAATGGCTACCACAAAAATGAAGAAAAGCGTCAGAATAGTTTTTGTATAGGTGGCTTTGACCTTATCGTTCACATCTATCCTGTTAAGCATTCGAATGTAGTTGGGTGATTTCTCATCGTCAAATGTGTTGTCTATGGTAATGAGCTGCTCATCGGGTTTCAAGTCTCTCCAGTTCGATCCGCCTGCATTGTCATTTTTATACCAGCGTCTGATCTTTTTAATAAGTGTATTTTTATGCAGTTCCTGGCCGGTCATGTGTGTGAGCCATACCAGTAAAACGGCAAGCATGGCAGCCACACCCACAGCACCTTTCTGCTGTGTTGCTTCAGAAGCACCGGGAATGGTAAAACCTGCCAATACATAAGCAAAACCGAAGGCTTCTACAGTGACCAACACAAAGATCATGACCCAAATGAGCGTAGGGGTTGGTTTTCGTCCCAACTCTCCTGCCGAATGCAAATAGGCTTTGGCTTCATCAAAGGACTCAGAGTCTTTGTCCACTTTTTCATAAAAGTTGTAATAGTCACGGCAGAGTCTCTCTTCAGAATAGAACCATTTATGGTTCTCATCAAAGCCTTCTATATCTTTAGAGAGTCTGGAGATTTTTCCAATAACAGGAAAATTGTAAGTCAGGTTTAACCACCAGAACTTCACCTCCTGCCAATGGGTAATGACAAAAGCCAATACAATGACCCCAAACCCTATTAATAATGTTTCAATTTTATGCAATGCAATATACGCCAATATCTCTTCCATTCATACTCCTTGTAAATGTTGAGATTATTATATCTAAAAATATTTTGCTATAGTTATGGTATGAATAAACCATTGCTAATATTTATCTTTTTATCTTGTTTGCTCATTGTTGCTGCTTTCTTTTACAGCAAATACTGTAAAACTTTGCCAGAAGGATGTAAGTATGAGCAAATTGATGACTCAAATTTCGGACCAAGGGAAGGAATTGACTGGTAATTCAGTTTTTTAATAAACTCTGTTATAATAAATAAATGAATTATAATCCATTAATATGTCTATAAGAGGTCTCTTTTGAAAATAGCAGAAAAAAAAGCTTTAAAGCGCGAATCTATCATCCAGACTGCTTTGCAACTTTTTTCCAGCAAAGGTTTTCATAAAACGACCATCCCTGATATTGCCAAAAAACTTCATATGTCTGTGGGGAACCTCTATAACTATTTTTCATCAAAAGATATTTTGGCAAAAGAGATCATTAAATATACTTCGAATGTTTTGGGAGAAGAGATACGGGAAGTCAATATGCTTGAGATCTCTGCGCGGGAGAAGATCAGAAAGATCGTTGCACTCTATTTTCGTATGGCAGAGAGACATCCTGAACGCATAGAGTACTTCCTGCGTGTCTACCTTGCAAACCGTGAAGTCTTCAATGATGGCTGCGAAGGGATGACCTGTGTGTCTGGTTTTGTTACCGAAATTATGATCTTTTTTGATGACGGGGTAAGCTCCGGAGAGTTGAGAGACCAGGATTTCTTTTCTGCTTTCGGGCTCTTTATGGGTTATCTTGGCGGTATGGTATTTCTCAAAGGAGAAGAGATGCTGACCAAAGATATCGGACAGTATACGGATGATATTTCTCTCAATATCTATGCTGCCCTGAAAGCCTAAACAATGGCAAGTCAAAAAAAGTTAAAACTTCTTTGGCTTCAATCTATCACCTGTAACGGTAACACCCACTCTTTTTTAAATTATCCTGATCTCGCTACCTTGCTTAGCTACTTTGAATTTGTCTATCATCCTGTGATTGAAACACCTTATACTATAGAAGAGGTAGCCAAAGGTAAGCTGGAGTGTGACATTCTCATTTTGGAAGGCTCTTTCAGAGAAGAGGGTTTTACCCGGGGCAGGGTGGAAGTCTCAAAGATCTTTACCGCCTATGCCAAACGGGCCAAACATATTATTTCAGCAGGGACCTGTGCAACCTTTGGCGGTATCTTCAAAGCCTACGATCCTGAATATATTTCGGGTTTTATTTTTGATGGAGAAGAGAGAACAGCGCGTTATGAGACTTATGCTTCAAAACTCATCTCTCTGCCTGGTTGTCCCATACATCCTAAATGGCTCTCTTATGTACTGATGATGTTGCTGAAAGAGAAACCCATACCTATAGATGAACTGCATAGACCGCAAGAGCTTTATGGTATTACCGTACATACTGGCTGTACACGCAATGAGTATTTTGAGTGGAAGATCGATAGCAAAGGTTTTGGGCTTAAAGAGGGTTGTCTTTTTTACGAACAGGGGTGTCAGGGACCCTATACAAGAGGAAGCTGCAATAAGATCCTTTGGAATGACACAAGTTCCAAAACCATCGTAGGTACACCTTGTTTTGGCTGTACAGAACCCTCTTTCCCTAAAAGAGCACTCTACAGTACCAAGACCAATATGGGTATACCTGCCACTATGCCTTTAGGTGTACCTAGACGGGCATATCTGACAGTGACAGGTATTGCCAAAAGTTTTAAGATAAAACGTTTTGAAGAGAGGATCATCACCTATGATCATTAGAGAACTTATTGAGAAGATCGAAGGTGAAGCTGAATTGGATTTTACATTTAATGAAGGTAAGATTGAAGATGTTCAGATAAACTTTGGATTTTACAGAGGTATGGAGGAGATCCTGGAGGGGAGAGATGCACGTGATGCTCTGGTGATCACTCCTCGAGTATGCGGTATTTGCAACCATGCCCACCTGATCACTGCAGTCAAAGCCATAGAGAATGGCTATGAAAATGCCGGTTTGAAAGTAGCATTGAGTCCCAAAGCCAAAGCCATACGTGAGTTTACACTCTCCTGTGAACTGATGCAAAACCACATGACCTGGTTCTATATGACGATCCTGCCGCAGCTGGAGAAGCTCACAGGTGAAATCAGTACCCAGAACTATGCATTGAAAGCTTCCTATTTCTCTTCTACTGTTACCAAAGCCATGTCCATCTTTTCAGGACAGTGGCCACACTCCTCTTACGCTGTTCCCGGTGGAGTGACCTGCGATCCAAGCTATGTAGATGTCATGCAGGCTGAAAACCTTATTGATGAATGTATTCGTTTTTTTGAAGAGATGCTGACGGGACTCTCTTTTGAAAAATATTTAAGTCTGAATTCACTCTCTTCTTTAGGCAGTGTGGAAGGAGACCTTGGAAAGGCACTGTGGCTTATAGATAAAAATGAGATGGCAGAGGCAGGGCAGAGCCATGACAGATTTATTGTTTTAGGCGATTCTGTATTGGCTAAACCCGGGAAAGCACAAGCTACAAAAGTGTCAAATGTAGCGTTGCGTTATGTAGAGGAGAGTGTACAGACAGGTACTACAGCCAAAGCGGTCAGCTACAAACAAAAACTTTACGAAGCAGGTCCTCTTGCACGTGCCATCGTAGGCAAAGAACCTTTGGTGAAAAGTTTGCACAAACGTTACAAAGATTCCATATTTACAAGAGTTTTTGCACGTGTACATGAAGTTGCCACACTTTTAGTACAGAGTAAAAAACTTTTGAATGCACTTCAGCTGGATGAACCTTCCTGTACACTTGGAAAAATGCTTGAAGCAGTTGACTTTGAAGGTGAAGCAGCAGTTGAGGCAGCACGCGGGTCACTCATTCATAAAACATCGGTAAAAGAGGGAAAAATAGAAAATTATGAGATCATCGTACCTACACAGTGGAATTTAAGCCATGGCAATGAGAAAGAAGAGGGTGTAGCGGTCAAAGCGATGGTCGGTTCTAAAACCATTCAGGATGCAACGTTTATTTTTAGAACTTTTGACATTTGTTCCGTATGTACTACACAATAATCTACTATTTATTTTACTAATACTACAAAATAAATAATTTTGCTTTTTTTCATCAAAAACCGTTGTCATTCAATACACTTTAAGTTTACTTTATTTACAATGGTGAATAGTTATTCATTTTTTTACAGAAGGAGAAGCAATGAGTATGGATAAACAAGATTCGGTGAAAAGCCTTTTTACTGCACAGAGTGCCAAGGTAGACACGAATAAAGGTGATGCTTATTACGAAGCGTTGTATACACAGTGTAGAGCTAGACTGGATGACCTTAAAAAGCTGGCTCCTCTTAATAATCGAATGGATTTTAAAGAGAGTATAGAAGAGGAAGGTCTTGAGAGAAGAGATTTTTTAAAGTGGGCATCAGCGACTACAGCAATGTTAATGCTTCCGGCTTCATTTACACCATTAGTTGCAGAAGCAGCAGTCATGATGAACAGGGTACCGGTGATCTGGATAGAACTTTCAGACTGTGCAGGTAACTCAGAAGCACTCATAAGGTCTGACGGACCAAAGATCGATGAAATTATTTTAGACATTATTTCACTGGAATTCCATGAAACACTCATGTCACCATCTGGGCATCAGGCAGAAAAACAGCTTGAAGAAGCCATTGAACACTTTAAAGGTAAGTATCTGTTATTCGTTGAAGGTGCAATACCTAGAGGAATAGATGGTTATTATGGAACCATAGGTGCAAAAGCGGAAACATTCGTAGATCACCTGGAAAGACTTGCCAAAGATGCAGCTGCCGTAGTGGCGGTCGGATCTTGTGCAACCTTTGGTGGTATACCCGCTGCAGCTCCAAATCCAACCGATGCTGTCGGGGTCATGGATGTGGTAAAAGGAAAACCGATCATCAATATTCCTGCCTGTCCTGCGAACCCTTCCAATATGGTAGGGGTACTTTTACACTATGTACTGACAGGTACTGTACCTGAACTGGATTCACTGCTTAGACCTAAGTTTGCTTTTGGTTACAGAATTCATGACAACTGTGAGCGTAGAGGACACTTTGATGCAGGAGAATATGTAGAAGAGTGGGGAGATGTAGGGGCAAAAAATAATTTCTGTCTCTATAAGGTCGGATGTAAAGGTCCAATGACCTTTAACAACTGTTCGATCATCCGATACAATGAAGGTGTGAACTGGCCAATTGGTGTAGGTAGAGGATGTATTGGTTGTTCGGAACCTGATTTCTGGGATAAGTATGCGTATGAAAGACCTATGGCAAATGCCAACATTAAAGCACCGACAGGTGGTGTCGAAAAGACAGTTGATGAATTTGGTCTTGGACTCTTGACCGCAGCAGGTGTCGGTATTGCGATCCATGCAGCGGCAAGTGTGGTTGCAGGCAAAAAGAGTGAAGATAGTAAAAGTGAGGAGAATGCATAATGAGTAAAAAACATATAATAGTAGACCCGATTACAAGAATTGAAGGGCACCTCAGAGTAGAAGCTGTCATTGATGAAAACAATACCATCGTAGATGCCTATACTTCATCAACCATGTTTAGAGGGATGGAGACGATCATGAAAGATCGTGACCCGAGAGACTGTGGCTTAATGGCTATGAGAATTTGTGGTGTATGTACAGGTACGCACTATCAAAGAAGTATTGAAGCAGTGGAAGACGCATTTAAGATCACGATCCCTAAAAATGCCAGACTGGTCAGAAACCTTATCCAGGGTGCACTCTATGTACATGATCACCTGGTACATTTCTATCATCTGCATGCACTTGATTTTGTAGATGTTGTGGCTGCCACAAAAGCGGACCCTGACGCTACAGCGCTTGAAGTGGCTAAATGGGCAGATGTTGCAGGACATAAGCCGTATATTTCAGCTGCTGCAGATTTTAAAGCAGTGCAGGAGAGACTTGTCAAGTTTGTAAAAGAGGGAAGACTTGGTATCTTTGGTAACGGTTACTGGGGTAATCCTAACTATAAACTTACCCCTGAGCAAAACCTCATTGGGGTGGCGCATTATCTTAAGGCACTGGATATACAAAGAGATCTGGCAAAAATGCAGGCGATCTTCGGCGGTAAGAATCCGCATCCGCAATCTATTGTTGTTGGCGGGGTGACCTGTGTACAGGACATTCAAAATCCAGCAAGGATTGCACTCTTCAAACAGCTTTTAAAAGATGGTAGAGAGTTCATTAAAGGGGCATACCTTCCAGATGTCTATATGGCAGGAACTGCTTATGCAGCGGAAGCTACAGACAAAGAAGCGACCTATAAAGGTGTTGGTGGAACAGGTGGAGGATTGCTCTCTTACCTGAGTTACGGTGACTTTAAACTGGATGATACAGGTTTCTACAGTGCAGAGAATCTTTTCCCGTCAGGTATTGTACTTGAAGGTGATATTTCCAAAGTACTGGAAGTGGATGCAAGTAAGATCACAGAAGATGTGACGCATTCCTGGTATGAAGGTACAGGTAAACCGGAACATCCGTATGTGGGAACAACCATACCTAAATATACCGGTCTTGAGAAAAAAGAAGATGGCTATGCCTACCTGAAAACAGATGAGAAATACTCTTGGATAAAATCTCCAAGATATGACGGAAAAGCTTTGGAAGTCGGTCCCTTGGCACGTATGGTCGTAGGGTATGTCAAAGGTGACAAGCGTATAACAAAATATGTCGGTAATTTTTTAAAGAGATCCGGTCTGCCTATTACCGTGTTATTCTCTACAGTTGGTAGAACTGCGGCAAGAGCTATTGAGACTGAACTGATGGCAGATGTCATGATCGACTGGGTAGATGAGTTGGCAAAAAATGCTGCTACAGGTGATCTTCGTACCTGGACAGAGTTTGACTTTGATGAGGTAGCTGCTGACTGTAAAGGTGCAGGTATGGCTGAAGCACCAAGAGGTGCACTGGGCCACTGGGTAAACATAAAAGAAGGAAAAGTAACAAACTATCAAGCTATTGTTCCTTCTACCTGGAATGCCGGTCCAAGAGATGAAAAAGGAAATCTTGGTGCTTATGAAGCAGCATTGATGGGGACAAAGGTTGCAGACCCGGAACAACCGCTTGAGATCATACGGACTATCCACAGTTTCGACCCTTGTATTGCCTGTGCGGTACATGTGGTGGACACAAAAGGTAAGGAGTTGGCTGTCTATAAAGTTGACCCTACCTGCGCATTTTAAAGGAGGCTGTTATGTCTAAACCAGGATATAAACAAGTCAAGCGTATGACAACTTTTATGAGGCTCAACCACTGGGTTGTTGCCATATGTATGGTTGCCGCAGTGATAACAGGTCTCTATATCGGACATCCGTATTATCAAACTTTTATAGCAGACCCTGCGGTAGATAAGTATGTGATGGCTTGGAATAGATGGGTACACTTGATTGTCGCCATTATATTTGACGTGAGCAGTATTGTTGTAGCCTATTTGTATTTCTTTTCAAGATTTGAGAAGCCGTATAAAAAATTAATACCTACGCTCAAAAATATAGTAGAGTTTTTTGAAGTATTGATGAATCTTCTTACTCTGAACCGAAGAAAGAAATTTGATTCTTCGCATGCAGACAGTTTCAATGCGGTATTTTTCTTTATTTTCCATCTGCTTTTATTGTGGATGCTTTTGACGGGTCTTCAGCTTTATGTTCAGATATTCCCTCATGGTCACAGCAGCATTGGTGCATGGTGGCCTTGGGTACTTCACTTTGCAACGGATTGGACACTGCCTGTGAGCTCCTGGATGATCGGTTCAACAGCAAGCGGTACAAATGTGATGGATGTTAGAATTGTACATCACTACTCAATGTGGTTTATTATCGTTTGGGTTGTGTTTCACATTTATTATCAGGTATGGAGAACGATCTTCTGGAGAGAAGGAGATATTGCCATTGCATTTGGCGGTGAAAAGTTTACAAAGGTAGATAAAAAAGTTTAGGCTTTTTTATCTTTATAAAGAGAGAATCATGGAAGAACGTAATATTGCACTGATCGGTATGGGCAACATTATGTTCCATGATGAAGGTTTAGGTACTTACCTTGCCAAATATATAGAAGGCAATTACACACTTCCCGAAAATCTTGTTGTTGTTGACGGTGGGATACTGGGCTTTAGCCTGATGACCTATTATCAGGAGTATGACAAAGTGATCATTGTGGGTACTACCTCACTACAAGGTGAATCCGGCAGCATAGTGACTTGCAGCGGTGAAGAGATGATGGCACAGGGATCTACCAAAAAAACTGCCAACGAAGCAGAATTGACCATGATGCTTGAAATTTGCTCTTTTCATGAAGAGATGGGTGAAGTAGAGCTCATAAGCATGATACCCGATGATATTGTTGATGTCTGTAACGGTTTGACCAAAACGGTACTGAACCGTATGCCCGAACTCCTTCAGACTACATTGGAAGCTTTGGAGAAAGAGGGTATTGTACTTCGAAAGAGAGCAGAAAGCGTCTCAATGGAAGAGATCATACAGCGTTGTGCAAACCCAATGACACAACGTATGCACTAGCGTTCGTCTAGACAATAGGAAATGTAATGTATTTTATTTTTGAGATGGAGTTCTCATCCAACAAACACTATATTAGAGACTTGATCAAAGCCTATGCTTCATCTTTTGTGATGGAACTTGAGCTGATACAGTCAGAAGGGTTGATCACTCTGATCTTTAACAAAGAGGATGAAAAACTTGAATCTTTTTTGCTCGGTTTGGAGGAACGGCTTCCAGCTTCAATTTTTCTAGGGAAAAGCAGACATTATTTTACAGATACAAAACCTGATCTTCTTTCCATAAAAGAGACTGCAGTTCCTTTGAATATTTCACTCTGTCCCAGCTGTCAAAAAGAGATGTTTGATGTGAGTTCTTCGCGTTACTACTACCCATTCACTTCCTGTAACGCTTGTGGTTCACAACACCCGTTTATTACAGCATATCCTTTTACCAGAGCCAACAGTACAATGAAATTTCTTGTTCCCTGTGCAGGATGTCAGGAGGAGTTGAAAAACAATCCTTTGAGAAAGGACTATCCTCTTATTTCTTGTGTGGAGTGTGGGATCAATATCAAAATGAATGATGGAAAATCCGAACGATACGCCAACGACAAAGGCTCTTACCGTAAACTTTTTGAAGTGTGTGCAACGGCTATTGGAAAAGGTAAAAGTGTACTCATGCAGACAAGCAACGGCTACCGAAAATTCTTTTTGCCAAAAGAGGGAAGATCCCTGCAAGAAACTGTTTTGCTGATGACCGATGTAAAAGGGATGAATGAGCATCTCATGATGATCACCCAGGAGTTTAACTCCCTGCTCAGTATAGAGAGACCTATACTGCGTATATCAACAAAAAGTGATGAGATGAAAATACTTTACGGCGCTACAGCATTGGTAAAATACCCTGATGACGGTATAACCATGCTTTTAGCCAGAGAGATGATCAACAAAGGCTCTACTTATATATGTTATGAGGAGTGTGATGCTGACACAGAGGCAGATTATCTTGTTGATTTTGACATACCCATAGAAGCTCAAAAAGATTCCAGACTTTTCATTAATCAGGATATGAAATTCTTCATCTCAGGAGAAAGGGTTGTTTATCCTGCTGTGGTTGAAACGCACAGAGACGTACTTGCCGTTGCGCATGACCTTGCGGCACTCAGGGTGGAAGACTCTATGTTCATTGATACCCTGGAAAAGTTTGACAGCATAGAAACAGAGCGTGTCAATGTGCTTGAGAGTGAAGATTTTCACAGTGAACATTCGAATGAAAAACGATTTCCCCAATGGAAAGGTTCCATGCTTTCTGTACTTGCAGAACACCATGTTTTACAACAAAAAGCGATCGGTGTGCATTTTGATGCTTCCCTCTATTTTCTTTATTATAACGGTAAAGAGGTGATCAACGCTGTGCCTCCAAATCCATTTGAAGCGGATCATCTTTTTGAACACATCAGTACTTTGCGTGAAGGTTCGGACAGGCTGGTGGACAATTACAGAAAAAATTATCCTGAAATTTGTGGGCGATTGGATCATCTCTCCGGAGATGTAGATATATTTACCGTGACAGCGATCATGCTGGGTCTGCAAGATGAGAGTTTTGAAGGTATCTCTGCTGAAGCTTTGAGTTTCATGGGTAAAGGCGGTATTCAGATTGATACACGCGTCAATGACAACCGTTTTGACAATTATGCTTTTCTTGCTTCTGTAATGAGTTATCAGCTAGGTACTGTGGAGAACACTTTAATGTGTTACAGTATTTATGAATCGTTTGGGGATTATATATCGGAAGTGGTTTCACAGCTTATGGAAAAAACCACTGCAAAAAATGTAACATTGACAGGAGAGACACTTGCCAATCAAGCACTCTATGCTAGAATACAGAGACATATGGGTAGAAAAAATCTTCTTTTTCCAAAAAATTACCCCATAGGCAAGGAGTGTGCAGTACATGGAGCTATTTACCTATAAAATAGAGATAGATGGTACTGTTCAGGGTGTTGGTTTCCGCCCTTTTATCTATAGACTTGCTTTAGATCATAATCTGCACGGGACTGTACTGAATGGTCCGGGCGGTGTTGAGATCACTCTCAATGCAAATGAAGAGCTTTTACAGACATTTCTTCGCGCTGTTCAAAATGAACTGCCGCCACTGGCATGCATTGATCATATAAAGACTATACAAATACCATCAAAAATATTTACTGACTTTCAGATCATATCTACGGAAGAGAGTGGAGAAAGAACTGTACGTATTCCTCCGGATGTCAGCATTTGTAAAGCCTGTGAAGCAGAGTTATTTGACCCCTCTGATCGTCGCTATGGCTACCCTTTCATCACCTGTACACACTGTGGTGTACGTTACTCTATCATCTACGATCTGCCTTATGACCGTAAAAATACTTCTATGAAATTTTTTAAAATGTGTGAAGCCTGTGAAAAAGAGTATACAGATCCTTTGGACAGACGTTACCATGCACAGCCGATAGGCTGTTGGGAGTGCGGACCTTCTTTATCTCTTTGGGATAAAAATGAGGAATTAGGAGTTAGGAATGAGGAATTATTGGAGCTTGCTTCACAACTTTTATTGGAGGGGAAGATTTTAGCCGTGAAAGGAGTCGGCGGATACCATTTGATGTGTGATGCGACCAATGAAGCAGCTGTAGCTAAATTAAGAGAGAGAAAACGCAGACCTGCAAAACCTTTTGCTGTGATGGTAAGAGATATATCTAGGGCAAAAGAGTTAGCTCATATCAATACACAAGAGGAAAAACTGCTTAGATCCAAAGAGAGACCAATAGTGCTTCTAAACGCTCAGTATTCAGTATTTAATCCTGAAATAGCTCCCCATATCTCGCGTATAGGATTATTTCTTCCCTATACTCCCTTACACCTACTCTTACTTCAAAAACTCAATCGTCCTTTGGTTGCCACCTCAGCCAATATTACAGATGAGCCTATCTGTACAAACAAAGAGTCATTGTATAAACTAAAAGGTGTGTATGATTATGTATTGGATCATGACAGAGACATTGTAAATGGATGTGATGATTCTGTGGTAATGGTTGTAAATGAACAGCAAGTGATACTTAGACGTGCCAGAGGATATGCACCGGCAAGTATAAAACTGCCGTACACTTTAGAGAAAAAAGTGTTGGCACTTGGTGCAAACCAGAAGAGTACCGTTGCTATAGGGTTTGACAATGAAGCCATACTCTCTCCGCATATAGGAGATCTTGACAGTATCGGGTCCGTAGAATACTTTAAAGAAAATATTCAAAATTTGGAGAGGATATATAATTTCAAAGCTGAAGTGCTCAAGCATGACAAACATCCAAATTATGAGTCAACAAAAGTAGCAAAAGAATTAGCCCTTCGACAGGCTCAGGGACCGTCAATTCGACAGGCTCAGGGACCGGTGACTGAGCTTGTCGAAGTCCAACACCACTACGCACATATTTTAGCTGTCATGGCAGAGAAACAACTTAGTGGAAAAGTACTGGGCGTAGCTTTTGACGGTACCGGCTATGGAGATGACGCCAATCTCTGGGGTGGTGAATTTCTTATTTGTGACTATCGCGGCTATGAACGTGTGGCACATTTGAACTACTTTAAACTGATTGGTGGCGCCAAAGCTATTAAAGAGCCAAAAAGAGTAGCTCTCTCCTTGCTTTTTGACCTGTATGGTGAAGAGGTATTGAACTTGAAGAACCCTACAACAGAAAGTTTTTCTACTGTAGAGTTAAAAAGCTACCTTACTGCATGGAAAAAAGGTTTAAATGCACCATTAAGCTCATCTGCAGGCAGACTGTTTGATGCCGTTGCCTCTTTGCTTGGAATATGCCAAACAATGAGCTTTGAGGGTGAGAGTGGAATGATGCTCGAAGCATTATATGACGCTGGCATAGATGGCCATTATGCGTTTGGCTATGAAGATGTGAAGATAGATATTCTCCCTATTATTAAAGAGATACTCTTAGAAGAAGATACTTCTGTAGCAGTTTCAAAGTTTTTTCATACTTTGGTTGAGATAATACTTGCTGTACAAAAGCAGTATGATCTCCCATTGGTTTTAAGTGGTGGAGTATTTCAAAATAGAATACTTTTAGGGTTGGTTTTAGATAAAATTCCTGATGCAATCATCTCTAATGCTATTCCTCCCAATGACGGGGGAATAGCTTTGGGGCAGGTTATCGCAAAATAACTTTAGTTCTTTGTAGAAATTTCTGTTTTTTTAACTTTGTATTAATATATAAATACTATCATTAGTGAATTATGATTCAGTTTTGAGAGGAGCCTTTATGGAACTATCGTTACTAGTTATTTTTTGGTACGGCATACTGCATGCATTTGGGCCTGACCATCTTACTGCCATTGCTGATTTTTCCATAGGGAAAAACAAAAAGAAAACACTTCTTATTACAACACTTTTTGCTATAGGTCACGGGCTTAGTCTTTTTGTCTTTGCCAAAGTACTGCAGAGTGTACACATTTCTGAAGAGATCCTGGCTTACGGAGATATCATATCTGCTACAGTGATCATCGCCATGGGGCTGTACCTGCTCTTTATAGTGGCAACGGATCGCATACAGCTTCGCAAGCACATGCATGAAGGCAAAGAACATATACATATTTGGTTCGGTAAGTCACATGAACATGATAACAGAGATACCACTTCTTCTTTTGCCCTGGGGCTTCTCATGGGAATAGGCGGTGTAAGGGGTATGCTGATCACACTTGGTGTCGTTCAGGGTGGTGTTGTTGATTTCACAATGGTCGGAGCCTTTACTTTAGGGGTCATGCTCATTTTTGTAGCTTTCGGAATGCTTATTCTTTACATTAATCAGAATTTCCTGGGCAACATTAAAAATGTAAGAAAAGCTTTTGCCACAGCGGGTGTGATATCACTTGTTGTAGGAACAAATATATTAATAGGATAAAGGATAGATATGTGTACAGATTGCGGTTGCAGTATTAGAGGCACGGAAGAACATTCCCATGAACACAGTCATGACGGAGGAGAGACCTTTCACTCGCATGGTGCTTCCCATGACCATCAGCAAGCACATGAAAATTTGCATCATAACCCTCAACTTAATGATGTAAAGACCATTTCTGTCATTCAAAAGATCTTAGATAAAAATGATCATGAAGCAGAACATAATAGAAGTCACTTTAACGCAAAAGGAATTCTGGGCATCAACCTTATGAGTTCTCCGGGGTCTGGAAAAACAACACTTTTAGAACACCTTTCAGATGTAGCAGCGTTTAAATTCGGTGTAGTAGAGGGTGATCTTGAGACCAGTAAAGATGCGGACAGACTGAAAGCAAAAGGTATTCCTGCGATGCAGATACAGACCGGATCAGCCTGTCACCTGGATGCTTTTATGGTACATAAGGGTCTGCACGATATGCCTCTTGATGAGTTGGATGTCTGTTTTGTGGAGAATGTAGGGAATCTTGTCTGTCCGGCATCTTATGATGTGGGTACGCACTTGAACATTGTGCTGGTCTCCATCCCGGAGGGTGAAGATAAAATAGCCAAGTATCCTGTGATGTTCCGTCAGGCAGATCTTGTGCTTATTACCAAAACAGATCTGCTTCCTCACTTTCAATATGATATGGAAGCAGAAAAAGCAGAGGCAAGACGCATCAAGCCAAATGTAGACATACTGGAAGTCAGTGTGAACGATAGAGATTCAGTCAAAGCAGTAGCAGAGTGGATAGAATTCAAACGTAAAATGAGAGTGTAGTAAAAAAGGAGAAAGTGTGTGTCTGTCGATCCCCAGTAAAGTAGTAAAAGTTTCAGATGACAAAATGATGTGTACCGTAGATACTATGGGTGTCCAACGTGATGCAAATCTTATGATGATGGATGATGAAGATGTAAATATTGGTGATTATGTACTTTTACACATCGGTTTTGTGATGAATAAGATAGATGAAGAAGAGGCACTCGCTTCCATTGAGACTTACCGGGAGATACTCGAACTCATGAATGAAGATGAGCGCAAGAGGGCTATTCTGGAAGATGATGAGTGTCCGGCAAGAGGTGCATAAATGTCTTTAGAACTCAAAAATCTTTATGATGATTTTCGAGATGGGGAAACGATCAAAGCTTATGCCAAAATTATCGCAGAAGATGCAAAGAGACTAAAAACTCCCCTTAACATTATGGAAGTGTGCGGTGGACATACCCATACGATCATGAAGTTCGGTCTGCCTCAACTTATGCCTGAAAATATCACCTTCATTCATGGTCCGGGATGTCCGGTCTGCATTATGCCCAAAGAGCGTATTGACCATGCCTATGTTTTGGCGATGCAGCCTGATGTGATTCTCGTTACACTGGGAGATATGATAAAAGTACCGGGGTCTAACGGAAGCCTGCAGGATGCAAGAGCCAAAGGTGCAGATGTGCGTTTTGTCTACTCGCCTATGGAGTGTATTACGATAGCCCGAGAGAATCCGGATAAAAAGGTAATATTTTTTGCCATAGGTTTTGAAACGACCACCCCTATGACCGCAGTATTGGTAGAGCAGGTTATTAAGCTTGGTATTCCGAACATTCTTTTTCACATCAATCATGTCACTGTGCCGGAAGTGATGGCAGAACTCATAGACAGCCGTGATGTGCATATTGACTCTTACAATAATCAAATAGATGCCTTCATAGGCCCAAGTCATGTCTCTGTCATATCCGGTGCAAAAATTTATGATAAATTTCCAAAAGAGTACGGGCGACCAGTAGTGGTGTCCGGGTTTGAACCTGTGGATGTGATGCAGGGTATCTCTATGATCGTCAAACAGTTTGTTGAGGATCGTTGTGAATTGGAAGTTCAGTACAAAAGAGTGGTCAACTATGAGGGAAATCTAAAAGCACAGGAACTCATAGAGAGATATTTTGAAAAGATGGATCTTTTTAGATGGAGAGGGCTGGGGAATGTCCCCGACAGCGGACTTAAGTTAAAAGATGAATTTGCTTCTCTGGATGCAGAAGTTGTTTACCGGGATGTGCTTCCTATTGCAGAGATAGAAGATCATAAGCTTTGTATCTGCGGAGATATCCTCAGAGGTATGGCAAAACCGCCGGAGTGTACTATTTTTGGTACGGCTTGTAAGCCTACAACACCTATTGGGTCTTGTATGGTGAGTTCTGAGGGGGCTTGTGCGGCTTATTATAAATATGGGAATTTATTGTAATATTTGTTTTTTGTATTTCCTGTTAAGTTGAATTGAGGCGTTGTTTCTCTCTTCAATTTTTTAGAAAAAACGAAGCAAAAAAGAAAAAGAGCAAGGAATAAAGTATGACTAAAAATGTAACTATCGCTCACGGTAACGGTGGTGAAGAGAATAACGAATTAATTCAAAAAATCTTTTATAAACACTTTGAAAATGATATTTTGGCAAAGAGTGAAGATGCGGCAGTCATTGAAGAGGGGAAGCTTGCTTTTACGACAGACTCTTTTACTGTCAGTCCTCTCTTTTTCCCTGGTGGAGACATCGGAAAACTAGCAGTTTGCGGTACCTGTAATGACTTGGCTATGATGGGTGCCAAACCGGAGTATCTGACCTGTTCTGTCATTATTGAAGAGGGATTCTCCACACGTGAGCTTGAAAAAATTGTCAAGTCTATGAAAAAAGAGCTTGAGATAAATGGTGCTTTGGTTGTAGGCGGTGACACAAAAGTTGTACCAAAAGGATCAGTAGACAAACTTTTTATCAATACCACTGGTATAGGAAAGATAGAGCAAAAAGGCATCTCTGCTTCTGCTTTAGAAGAGGGCATGAGTGTTTTAGTGAGCCGTGATGTCGGTGCACATGGGGCAACTATTTTTGCATCTCGTGAGGGGATAGAGCTTGAGAGTTCGCTTCAGACGGATTGTGCTTCACTTTATCCGCAGGTAAAAGCACTGATGGATGCAGATATTGAAATTGTTGCGCTTCGAGATGCAACACGTGGCGGTGTGGCAGCTGTCCTGAATGAGTGGGCAAAGAGTTCAACTGTCTGCATTGAAGTAGAAGAAGAGCGTATTCCTGTGCAGGAAGAGGTAAAGGGTATTTGCGAAATGCTTGGGTTTGAAGCGGTCTCTCTTGCCAATGAAGGGACTTTTGTTTTAGCTGTAGCACAAGCGGATGAAGCCAAAGCTCTGGAAATATTGCAAAATACACATACCAGTTCAGCTGTGATCGCCACAGTGACCAAACAGTATGAAGGGAAAGTGATACTCAACTCTTCCTGGGGTACTAAACGCTTTTTAGACTTGCCTACGGGTGAGCTTTTGCCTCGTATCTGTTAAGCAGTATCAATGAAAATACTCCTGCTGTGCACTGCTTTTAATTCTCAGACTCAAGCTGTCTATACTGCTTTAAAAGACAGAGGAGATGAGATTGCTGTAGCCTATGCCATATCTGAGGGGCAAATGCTCGATGAGATAGGAGTATTTGAACCAGAATTGATCTTATGTCCATATTTGAAACGGTATCTGCCTGAAAGTATTTATGAAAACTATCCGACCTATATCTTTCATCCCGGACCTTTAGGTGACAGGGGACCCAATGCACTGGAGTATGCACTTAAAAGCCATACCAAAGTCTGGGGAGTGGTCATTTTTGAAGCTAACGCACTTTATGACGGTGGTGACATTTATGCACAGGAGAATTTTACTGTTCGGGAAACATATAAAGCTTCACTCTATCGTCAGGAGATCGTACAGGCTTCTTTAAAAGCATTAGAACAGTTTTTTGTGAATCTTGAAAACAATGAAAAAATACCGCAACTTCTAAATCCTATACATGAAAAATTTACACAAGAAAAAAGAGCCATTGATTGGTTAAAAGATGATACCCAAACCATTATAGATAAAATAAATCTCTCAGACTCATTTCCCGGAGTGCTCGATGAGATATTGGGTTTGAAGTGTTATCTGTATGGTGTATGGAAAGAAGATAAATTTAGAGGGAGACCCAAAGAGATCCTTGCCAAGAGAGATGGTGCCATTTGTTTGGGGACTATTGACGGTGCTGTGTGGATCAGTCACTTAAAAGAAGCAGGAAAATTTAAACTTCCTGCGACGTATGTATTGAAAGAAAAACTTGCAGGTACAAAAGAGGAGAGGCTGCCACTACTTTTTGACAAGAGTTACAGTACTTTTTATGAAACAAGTGTTGAAAAACGTGATAACGTAGCCTATCTCTGTTTTAATTTTCACAATGGAGCGATGTCTGCAGATCAGTGTATACGTTTGAAATATGCTGTGGAGTTTTTAAAAAATGAGTGTGAAGTTCTGGTACTCATAGGTGGTATGGATTTTTTCTCCAACGGCATCCACTTGAATATTCTGGAAGATTCTGCAAAGCAGGGTGAAGATGGCTGGGCAAACATTAATGCCATGAATGACCTTATCCGAACTATTCTCTTTGCAGAGGAAGTGGTCACTATTGCTTCTTTTGGACGAAATGCCGGTGCAGGGGGCGTGTTTATGGGACTTGCCTGTGATTATGCTGTGGGTAAAGAAGGTGTAGTGCTGAACCCTCACTATAAAACATTGGGACTAAGCGGCAGTGAATACCATAGTTACACGTTAGCAAAACGGGTAGGGAAAGAGATGGCAGAGTCTTTATTGAATGACTGTTACCCACTTTCAGTAGAGAAAGCAAAATCCATAAAAATGATAGATGAAGTGTTTACACATGAACATTATTACGAAGCATTGCATACCTTTGCAAAAAATACGTATAATGATGAGTATATATGGAAGAAGCAGGATCATTTGGAAACACAAAGGGAGCATATAGAAGCATGCAAAGAGAGGGAACTTGAAGTGATGCATCCTGAGTTTTGGGATACTAAAAGTGATTTCCATGATCTTAGAAAAGAATTTGTTTATAAAATATGTCCAAGAGAAACACCAAATAGGTTCCTCCTTCGACAAGCTCAGGAAGCAGACAATCACATTACAGCGGTGGCTGAGCCTGTCGAAGCCCAAGCCAAGGAGAAAAACCATGCATGAATACAGTGTAGTACAGGCACTCTTAAACCAGTGTGAAGAGATCGCAGAACAGAATGCTGCAGATAAAATAATCAAAGTCATCTGCAAGATCGGTGTAATGAGTGGTATTGAAATTCACCTGCTTCAAGTAGCCTTCGATACTTTTAAAGAGGGAACCATGTGTGACGGGGCAGAGTTCATCATCAATGAGCAGAAACTTAAACTCCAATGCCGGGAGTGTCAAGCAGAGTTTGAAGTAGATGAAGTGCGTTACTACTGCATAGAGTGCGAGAGTTTAAATGTAAAAGTGCTTGACGGGGAAGATATGTACCTCATGAGCCTTGAAATGGAATAAAGGAGAAAAAATGCAAGAATACTGGGAACTCTATATGAAAAACCTGGAAGGAAAGCCGGCATCAGTGTTGTTCAATGCCGGTATTTCCATGGAAATTGATGAAATAAAAAATATTTATCCGCAGATTGCCTTTGTAAAAGTCGCACTGAAAGAGTCCAGCGAAAAGGGGCTTTTGTCTGACAGTGAAGAACCTGAGATCATCTATTTGGAAGATAAACTTGAAGCATCGTTGATCAAGTTTCGTATTGGCAAATATGTGGGACGTGTAATTTCAGACGGTCATGTGACTTTTTTGTATTATTTGCAATTTACCTACAACTGGCAGGATTTTTTAAACTTCGCACTTGATGAGTTTGAGAGTTATGAGGTCACAAGCGGATTTCAGGAAGATGCAGCGTGGAACTATTATCAAAAATTGCTTTATCCTACACCACGAGAGTGGCAAATTATTCAAAACCATAAAGTCTGTGATCAGCTAAAAGCAAAAGAAGATAATCTCTATCTCCCTCGTGCTATTGAGCATAAAGTATTTTTTCAAAGTGAATATAAAAAAGAAGAAATGATAGAAAAACTCATAGAAGAAGGTTTCAAAATAAAAGATGAATTAACGAATGAAGAGGGATATAAGGGCATAAGCTTCTATCGGACCGACAAACCTTTTTATCATGATATAGATGAACTAACACTTCATCTGATTGATATGCTTGAAATATATGATGCACACTATGACGGATGGGAGACCAGTATAGTAAAGAGTTAAAGGTTAAAAGAGGGATCTTTTGCTTTGTTGATAATTTCATCCAGTGTAAGAATATTGTCTTTTAAAATAGCTTCAATATGATGTTTGTTTAAAAAATTGAGTGCCACTTTTATATAGTCATTAAAATGTTCTTCAAGTATGTAACTTAAAGCAATGTCAAAAGTCACTTCAGCAGGTACTATACCCAAAATGGTTGTTTCCGGAATAGCTTTCCCTTGAAGTTCCAGCATATCTATACATTGAAGTACACCAATTTCATGTGCACCTCCACTGTTTAGACCACGTCCGGAGAGTTCACCTGAAGGGATGGCGTAGATGGATCCAGGCTTGTCTTCTATTTCTATCGTATCCAATATTAAAATTTTATCATTGTCCATAAAAATATTCAGAAGATTAATTCCCTCAACACCACCATTAATTACAGATACATCTTCAGAAAAAATATAATTCTCTTTGAGATACGTAGCAGCATAAACACCCAAACCATCATCTTTTTGTAGTACGTTTCCAATTCCGAGAATTACCATAGTGTTCCATTTTTGATTTATTGACAGATTATAGCTTATCTTACTATAAAAATGTACTTTCTATGCATACTCTTATTAATATTTGAGTCATCTACTTATGTTAAGATTTACACTAACTACTATGGAGAAATATACATGGCACAGCAAATTACAATATCTTTAACAGATGAACAAATGAGTCAGTTGGAGCGGTTAACTAGGAATTTTTGAAGAGAAAAAATTTCAAAATGATTTTAAAAATATATTAAGTGATTAATCTGGGATTACTCATGTAGCAGTAGAGAAGAAAAAAATATAGTTATTTTTTCTTTAAAGAATTTGTAATGCCCAATATTAGGGCATTACAGTAGATTAGTTAACTGTAACTTCTACAGCTGTACCTTCCCAGAACTATATAGTTCATTAATCCCCTAAAATACGCTATAATACCCCTAAAATACGAACGATATAGAGGTGTTACACATCATACCCATATCATACAATTACAGTACTTATCTCACTTTAGGG
>DQSX01000224.1 GCA_015663065.1 Sulfurovum sp. | reverse complement strand
CCCATTGTCTACTTTATCGCCTTTGATTTTAAGTTCTGTTCCTTTTTTAACAAACGTCTTTTCTCCCTTATCATTTGTATATGAAAAGTCATTTGTAGCTATTCTAGTACCATCTATAGCTTTTTTAATAAGCACACCAATATCGGTTAATCCCGCACTTCCTGAAACAGCCACTGTTCCCATTATTATGTCAGCGGCAAGCTCTCTATTTTCTTCCGTATTTGGAATATTAAGAGCATTCAATACATCTCCTGTATAACTTCCGGCACCCCCAACAAGTAAACTCCCCCAGTCTTTATAAAACTCTTTGCCAAGTTGCTTATACACAAGAGCAGCAATAACCTCCGATTTAGTAGCTTTTCTTCCTGGATGAGAACGATTAAGTGTTTTTTCCATAGCCGTGTACTCTGGACCAGTAGAAATATTTTCTCCTAAAATTGTCGTATTGGAGCTGTCATCAATCAATTTAACTGCATTCGATGTAGGATCCTGTGAAAATGTAACATGATGATCACCAATCACAACACCCATGGTTTTATTCATAGCACCCGCAGATGCTTTTGCCCAAGCAGCTATTGCTTTTTGTCCACCAGTAGGCTTCACATCATTCATATCAGAATCTTTTTTAAGCATGCCGTTATCTATCATGGCCTGATGCATTTTTGACTTCTCATCAGGAGACTGTCTATCCAAAAGAGCTTGCAGTGCAGCTTTTGTGGCCTTTGGATTTTCTATTAAGGCTGTTTGGGTAGCTTCTATGGTTCCTTTAGATATCGCAGAACTTTCTTTATTGTGAATAAACTTCTCTCTTCCACCATGAGCTTGTACTTCTTTTATATCTGAAGATGTTTTAGCTCCTGATAATGTAGCACTTAAGCTACCCGCTGCACCTGTGATCCCTTGAGCAATAAGTTCTTTTGCACTAGCCGCCCCATTCATGATAGCTTTAGTGAACTCTTTTGCTGATTCTGGACTCATCTTCATGTTTTTTGCAAAAACTTCAATATCTCCTGAAGTTGCACCCTGTTGCATGGCTGCCTTCATCCCTGAAGCAGCAACATCTGCAGCGACAGCCTTACTCATCCCACCTCTTGCGGCGATTGACATAGCTGTACCTTGTGCTTTACTCATCTCTCCATACATTGCATTTCTTGCATACATTCCAGGATCCATGCCCATGTTTATAGCAGCTGCTGTTCCTCCACCCATTATTGAGGTAATGTTTGCCATCGCTTGGTTTCGGATTGCATCTCCAAAAGTAAATGAGCGTGAAGGCAATGGAGCATTTGGTGCATCAACTTCTGCATTACTGACTACTCTCTCTCCATCTTTTGCAAATCTTTTTACTGAGTGTATTTTTCTATTCCCAAGAGTTTTATCATGCACAACACCTCTTTTGCTACCGGCAGCATGATACATCCCGCCTTGCTTGCCATCTGCCCATCCTTCATCTGCTATACCAGTATGCCATCCTGACCCAGAAGCTCTGCTTTTAAAAAACAAAACATCTCCCGGCTGTATATCTGATTTCGATACATCTTTCCCAAGAGGACTTTTGCGCTGATTATAGGTTCCCGCTCCTATATCTAAACCAGTAGCAGACTTTATTACTGAACGCGTAAATGCAGAACAATCACCCGAAGACCCCGCCTTTATATTTCCATTTTTATCTACACTGAATCCTTTTCTACCATAAATATAAGGCATTCCTATGCCAGACTTTGCAGTAGCCAAGATCCCCTCTTTCTGAGTTAATGATTGTCTCTTGAAGTGTGATGTTGCAGTGCAATTATCACCTTTACCTTCTTCTTGTGTAGAGGTGTCGGATTTGGACTTGTCCACTTCAGTATTTTTACTGTTTGCAGTACTTTTATCTTTGGGTGAATTAGAACTAAGATTTATCTGTTTGTCAAAGTTAGTTCCAGTTTTTTCTTCATCTCCTCTAGCCGTCTCATATCCCACTAACCTCTTCTTTCTGGAAGTATAAAATACTGCATCAATGATTTCATCTGGACTCACCTTCTCACCATTGGAAGTGACATGTGCGGCTGCTCGTGTTTCCATAATGGATGATTTCTTTTCCGTCTCTATAGCCTCAGCCATATCATTTTTTAGACTTAATTTATCCTGAAAACCATCTCCATTTTTATCCGTAACATTAAGAGCTTTATTCATAATTGCCTTACCCTCTATCCCTGTGGATATCGTAGCAAATGCAGCAGAGTCTTGTATATGTGCCATATATTGCTTTTCATCATCTATTAGGTCTGACTTTCCAGTGCCTATTTGCTGATTTAGCTTAGAACGAGTTTGTATTTCACTCCCTCTAAATAGTCCATTTGCTTCATCTGAACCAAGTTTAATTTTTCCGGTATCATCCACAGCCTGAACATTCTTTGCACCATGATCCGCACCTGCTTCTGTAATCCCTGCAACCGCTCCTGAGGCTTTTGATGCATCGACATCTCCATACATTCCATGAGTAACACCCATATATGTATCTTTAGCGGCCTTAAACCCTGCACTGTTAACCTTTAGGTCTGCATTCGATACCTTATTGCCAGACGTACTTGAAAGTATTTTTTCAAGCGTTTCTATTCGGTCCTTATCACTGTCTGTCTTCCCTCTTTTCGAGTGAAGATCATTAAGTTCACTTCTTAGGTCGCTTCTATCCACAGAGTCACGAAGGATTTCAGCACTCTCATCTTGTCCTCTACCGAACTCTCTTCCTTTTGTATGGGAAACGAGAAGCGCATCAGCAAAGCTACCTTCTTTTCCAAAACCTGCTGTTTCTGCAACTTTACCTCCAGCTTGTTTTCTAACACCTTCGTAGTAATTTTCACCATTTTTACCACCTACTATATTAAAAGCAGATACCGTTGCCACTTCACTATGGGCAGCAGAAGAACCTGTAATTTCTCCCATTTTCTTACTGTTTTGAAGTGCGCCTGGAGCACCACCGGTACTTGCTTCTAGTACCTCTGCATAAGCAATCTCTGCACTCATAGCATTTTCAGCTTTATATCCTGCAGCAGAAGCTACTTTTCCAGCATATCCATCTGCAACCGCATGATGCATCGCAGCCCCCTTACTTGCCCCTGACATCTCTGAT
>DQSX01000089.1 GCA_015663065.1 Sulfurovum sp. | reverse complement strand
TGCAGTATGAGTAAAGAACATCTCTCCAAGCACCGGGATATCTCCCAGGAACGGTACTTTCTGCACTCCTTTTCCTCCGGCATTCTTAATGAGTCCACCCAGGATGATCGTCTCACCGTTATTCACAATGGCATTGGTCTTCACTTCTCTTTTGGTCGTGGTAGGACGATCTGCAGAAGGGGATTCATTGTCAAGGACATCTTCTATTTTGGCAAACACTTCGAGCGTGACTTTGTTGTTGCTTGAGAGTCTTGGTTTGACTTTGAGTGTTAAACCTATGTCCTCTCTTGAGTAGTTATTGACAACATTAGAAACACCCGTAGTAGACTGCTGTGCCTGTGTCAGAATGGATCTTGTCTGCCCTACATAGATCTCTGACTCTTTGTTGTTGGTACATAAAATGGAAGGCTCAGAGAGAATATTGGCTGCACCGTTTCTCTTTAGAAGATCAAGAGCAGCACCTAAGGCAAATACTTTATCGGTATTACCAAATTTAAATGCAGGGTTATTCTCCTGAATAACATTACCGTTCGCATCTGTATAAGTTGTTGTATTATTGGTATTGAGAAAACCCAGAAGTGCCGGTGACATTTGAAGTGCATTACCCCCAAGGTCCGCTGCCAGAGTAAAGAGTCCTGAAGAGGTGATGGTCCCTCCGTTCATTCCATACTTCAGTCCGACCTCTTGCGCAAGGTTTTTGTCTACTTCTACGATCTTCGCTTTCACATAGACCTGCACTTTAGGAATATCTATCTGCAGGACGGTTCTTCTAATGTTACGTATCTGTTCTCCTGTGGCCAGAACAATGAGTGCATTTCTTTCAATGTCAGAGACCACCATCGCTTTGGTCGGCGGCTTTCCACCTTTTACCGGTTTACCAGGTGCATGCATATTGTTCATTTGCGAAACAAGTTTGGAGAGGATCTTCTCCATCTCTTCCACATTGGAGTTTTTCAGACGGATGACATACATTTTTTGTGACTGGTCATCTCCTTTGATATCCAGCTGTTTAATGTAACGGATCATTCTGCTGTTATTGTCCGCTTTTCCTACCAATATAATGGAGTTGGTCGCTTCATCTTTGAAAATATCCACTTTTTCGCTCTCAATGGTTTGAGGGAAAAGTTTTTTTGCCATCTTGGTCGCATTGGGGAATACATCTTTGACCGAGGAGTTTTTGAGCTTGATAACAATAGACTTTTTGACACCTCTCTCTTCCACTGCGTTAATGATTTTAGAAATGGAGCGTAAAACCCTAGGAGTTGCGGTAATAGCAAGGACATTATTCTCCTTAAAAGAGATGACTTTTGCATTTTTGTGCAAAAGCGGTTTGATCTTCGCACGTATGACAGCAGCATTGGAGTTTTTCAGAGGGAACATGACTGTTTTCATGGTCTCTCCATCTACAGAAGAGCTCACATCAAGTCCCTCACCTGCAGCAGTAGATCCTTTAACCACTTTAAAAAAGTCCCCCTGGTCAATAATAGTATAGCCTTTACTTCCTAAAATGGAATTCGCCAAAGACATGAGTGAAGACTTTTTAATGGGCTCTTGTGAAACAAAGTTGATCTTCCCTTTCAGCTCCCCTTCAATAAGAATATTCTTGTGTGTGATCTTCGCGACCATCTCCACAAAATCTTTCACAGACAAGTCTCTGAAGTTTACATCTACTGTCTCCTCTTCTGCATGCAGTCCCATAGACAATACAAGCAACAG
>DQSX01000213.1 GCA_015663065.1 Sulfurovum sp. | reverse complement strand
GAGACATACGATGCGTTGATCTTGTCTATCATCAGACCCAGTTCTTTGATCAATACCGTATTGTCATCTGTAGCAGGTTTTTGTACAGTCATATCCATTTCATTGCGCATTTGCATCTCTGCGATCGTTGCATTCAGTCCTTCTATCAGTGAAGTCAACCCTGCAAGTCTCTCTTCAAGTTCAGCAACCCTTCCGTTTAAAGAAGTGATCGTTTTTCTATTCTGAATGATCACCTGTTTGGCAGGAATAGATTTAGGCTGTTCAGCATAGCTGTCTCTGCCAGGCTCATCATAACGCGGGGCATAACTATAGTCATTATACTCGGCAAAAGAGCTTGTTGCACCTAAGATCATTAACAACACTGAATATCCAACTTGTCTCATATTCATCCTAACCTACTTTATCAGACGAAGATCCACTCTTCGGTTCTTTGCGTAACAACTGTCACTGGGTGAACTGCACACAGGATTACTCTCTCCAAAACTTACGATCACTACTCTGCTCGCATTCACACCGTTTGAAACAAGTGCATCTTTGACTGCTTTTGCTCTTTTAAGCCCTAAAGCATAGTTATATTCATCGGTTCCGAATTCATCACAGTTACCCTCTATCTTGATCTTTTGTGACGTATTGTTGGCAAGAGATACATTTTTTCTGATCTTAGTTTCCATATTTGAAGAGACCGTATAGATACCAAAATCAAAATAGACAGAGGCAAATCCGTCAGCACTGCTGTTGCCGCTTGCAGCTGAGCCACTCTCATTGATGGAAACGGTATCTCCGGTAATAGCTGAAGCATCTGATATATTGTGTGTTCCTGCCCCTGAAGGTGTTGCTTCTTTCTGTGAACATCCCGTAAAGAGCACGAGGCTCAATGTTGCTGTTGCAACAAGCATTTTTTTCATCATAAATATCCTTTTAAACTTCTTACCAATCTAATGATTGTATTTTTTTACCGCTAAGAGGGAAAAGCAGGCTCTGTTTACTCTTAAGGTTAATATACCCAATGGAAGAACTGCCTCCTCTGTGTTTAATGTACTGTATCACGGATCCGTCTGTCGAGAAATGCGGAAACTGATTGGTACCTGTGGTGGTGAGGGGACGCGTACCTGAACGATTTGATGCTGTCAGGTAGAGGTTAAAGGTATTGTTCCCAAAACTGTTATGGCTCTCTCTGCTCGAATAGACGATCTTGGATCCAAAAGCATCCACAGCATTGTTATTGCGCCCGTGATACACCACTTGAGATACACCGCTTCCGGAGATAGACTTTTTAAAGACATTCGCATACCCCAGTCTGTTGGAGATGAAAACAATACGGTTCTCATCATCCACATATTTTCCATTCACATCGATGCCGTTAAAAGAGGTGACCCTTCTTTTACCGCCGCCCGAAGCAGACATTTCATAAATGTCTGCCTGTGCATTCGGTGCCATGGTCACCAAGATTTTTGATCCGTTACGCTTCACATCCGAACAGACGATCATCCCTTCCGACGACGCTATTTTACGTTTAGAACCAGAATAGATATTGAGCTTATAGAGTGTTGGGACCACCCCTGCATAAGAGGTATAGTAGAAACTCTGCTGTTTTGCATCTGCCCATTTTGGAAAGAGGTTCAAGCCTCCCCTGATGATCACTTTTTGGTAGTTAAAACTGTAATCCGCCAAAATGATCTCACTCTGCTTTGCAGCAGTGTAGCGTGCAAAGACCACATATCTGTTGATCCATGAAATAGACGGATATTTTAAAACATCATTCACATCTGACACCAGTTTATGGGCTAAAAAAGGTGCTTTTTTGAGGGAAGGGATCGTATATCTCTTTTTAAATACCTCTTTACCGCTTGAAGCCTGGATAAGGCGTGCATCTAGTTTTGTACCGGATCCCTGTGCCAATGCATACTTTAAAACATACTCTTTACTTTTCAATGAAGGAGAGATAAAACTTGAAGTCACCTCTCCTCTATAATGTTTGCCATCAGCAAGAAAGTGTCCCGATATTTTCAGGTCAGAGAGTAAAATATTGAAAAATGTGTTATTGACTACGGTAGATCCGTCTTCCACTGCAATGCGGGTACGATGTTCAACGTCTGTTTCTATTTTAAGTGAAGCATCGACTGCAAAGAGATTAAGAGATAATAATAAAAATAAAATATAGCGCAAACTCTGTCCTTAAATTTTGTTATTTAACTAAACATTGTATCAAGGAGGAGTTGAAATCTTCATTAATGAATATTAAAATAAAAAATGGGCAGCTTGGAAATTATGTTAAAATAAGACTATAGTTTTAGAGAAGAAGGAGTCAGCCATGCATGAAATACTCATAGCTTTAGCCAAAGCAGCCATTTTAGTGGCACTGAACCAGCCTGAAAATTTTGACTTGCCAAAAGCACTGGAAACGTACCCTGAGCTCAAAGAGAACGGAGCAGCTTTTGTGACACTCAATACAAAAGAAAATGGTGCATTGAGAGGCTGCATAGGTTCACTGCAAGCGTATCAGCCACTCTATAAAGATATTATCTCCAATGCCCAGGCTGCAGCACTGCGTGACCCCAGGTTCAATCCGCTCACGTTGGAAGAGCTCGATCATATTACTGTAGAGGTTTCCATACTCTCCGAACCACAAACACTGCACTACTCTGACATCGATGATCTCAAAAAAAAGATCACACCGCTAAAAGACGGTGTCATACTGACACTTAACAAACAAAAGGCGACCTACCTGCCTCAAGTCTGGGAAGCGTTGCCGACCTTTGATGACTTCTTTGCTTCACTGTGTCAAAAAGCAGGACTAAGCAGAGACTGCCTCCTACAACATCCCGATATTTCTACCTATCAGGTCAGAGACTACAAGGAGCGGTCATGAGCGAACCTACACGAAAAGCTGCAGTTGCCGGACAATTTTATCCGGGGTCTTGCTCTAAACTATCAGCAGACATCAATAAATTCAATCTTGCATTTGACAAACTGAACATCAAAAAAGAGATATTGGATATTGTACCTAGAGCGGTCATCGTACCGCATGCCGGTTATATTTACAGTGGATTTACGGCAAATTTTGCTTACAGATTTTTACAAAATGCCAAAGCCAGACGCATCATTGTCATAGGACCGAGTCACCATCACTACTTCAAAGGTATCTCTGGCTCTTATTATGAAAAATATGAAACACCCTGTGGTGACATTTCCATAGACTCTGCGTATCTTTTTGCCCTGGCAAAAGAGTTCAACATTGCTTTTGAACCACTGGCACATCAACGAGAGCACTCCACTGAAGTACAAATGCCTTTTATACAACACTATTTCTCTAATATACCGGTCATAGAGCTTATTTATGGAGATATGAAAGCAGAGAGTCTTGCGCCCATACTTTCTGCTCTTCTTAACAATAAAGACAATCTACTTGTTATCAGCACTGATCTCAGCCATTTTCACAGCTTGGGTCGTGCAAAAGAGCTTGACCATACTTGTCTCAAAGCCATTGAAAAATTGGACAGTAACAAATTAAAAGAGGGATGTGAAGCCTGTGGTATCATAGGTATCCAGGCATTGATACTTGCAGCAAACAAACACAGGCTCAAGTCAAAACTGCTTGACTACAGAACATCAGCTGATGCAAGTGGGGACAACAGCTCGGTAGTAGGCTACACTTCTGCCATATTTTACTGAAGAACTTGATCAATATAAATGTTCTTCTAAAATATTTTTATAATTTTTTATTTATATCTCTCTTTTATAGAGGGTGAATACATTAAATTCAATCTTCTTTAACCCTATTATTTTATAATAGATATAACTAACTAAAAGGATTACTCTATGAAAAAAATAATGATAGCTGCTACTACAGCAGCACTGCTCAGTTCTACAGCATTTGCACAAGATACTAAACATGAAAAACACTGGGACTACTCTCAAAATGGTCCATCGCACTGGGGTGATTTTTCTAAAACCTGTGCAAAAGGGCATGCACAGTCACCTATTAACATTGTACCGGGAAAAAGTGTTAAAATGGATACCAGCTATAAACTTACACTGCATGAAGATGTGCATACTACAGCAAAAGTGATTGACAATGGTCACTCCATTAAAGTCACACCTAAAGAGGGTGGAACCATTGAACTTCATGGTGAAACATTCAAACTTTTACAGTTCCACTTCCATGGTAAATCTGAACACACAGTGGATGGTAAACGTTACGACATGGTGGTACACCTCGTACACCAAAATATGAAAACAAAACAGTTAGCGGTCATTGCGGTCTTTTTTGAAGAGGGAAAAAACAATGCTATTTTAGACAATGTCCTTGGTGGGCTGAACAAAGAGATCAGAATAGACCCTGCTGACCTTCTCCCTGCAGATACACAGCACTATTTTCACTATGTAGGTTCGTTAACCACACCTCCATGTTCAGAAAATGTACAATGGTACCTGCTTAAACAACCTGCCACTGCATCAAAAGAGCAGATCGAGGCATTCAGAAAGTATTACGTAGACAATGAACGTCCTATCCAGGAACTACACGACAGAAAAGTAGAAGCAGAGTAAGAATTTTTGTCAATCTTATTCTATAGTATTACAAATGCTCTTCTGTAGGTTTGGCTCTGCCAAACCTACGAATGATATGTTATGGAGTAGTTTGGGAGTGAAGTATGCAATGCTCTTTAGGAACCCTAACACCCCAAGGGTATTTCCGTTGGGCACTTGTTTAGGCAAGAAACTTGTTTAAGTAAAAAACTTTGATGCGTAAGCTATCGCTTATCCGTGAACACGTTACAGGTTCCAATGCCAGTAAAACATTCTTAACTTAATGGCGTTGACGGGGGATGTGTAAAACAGTGACTTTTTGGAACACTTAGCTTACTCTTTTGCAATAAACTCAGCTTCAAACTTGTATGTTCTTCCACCATTATGGTGTCCGAAACCAAATTCCTGAAGTTGTTCAAGGTATTCTGTGAGTCCCGCGTTAAAGTTCGCATTTCGTGAGGCAGATTTTATTTTAAATTCAAAAAAACCGTTTGGACTTATGTAAAGATATACTTTAACCTTTTCTCCGGCATATTCGCTCTGTGCAGGCCAACCTTCAAGCATACGCTGTACTTTCGCCAAATACGCATTCTCTACACCACTTTGTTTACTTTGTTGATCTTTAAGAGAATTATTGATGTGCTGCGTTGCCGACTTTTTATTGTCTGATACTTTAATAAAATTACTTTTAGGTTTTCTTGTAACAGGTCTATCGGTCACTTTTATGAGACTCTTCTTTTTAGGTGCTTTTACATTTTTGAAAAGATCTTTAGTATTGTTTTTCTTTTTAGGTTTTACTTTTTTCTTTACAGGTTTTTTCTTAACAACTTTCTCTTTAATAACTCTCTTTTTTGTGGACACTTTAGGTTTTTGCTTTACCTTTTTTTGTACACGTTTTTTAGGCTTGACAGCTGCTTTTTTTTTGCTTTTTTTGACTTTTTTTACCTGCGCACCGCTTGAAAGTGCCACTTGAATGCGGTGTTCATCTTTTTTGACGTAATTCTTTATTTTTTCTTCGCTTCTTGTGTTGAAATAGAAGATCAGCAGACCTATCGTGAGAAAGTAGATACCTACCGCCGACATACCGGGTATAAGTTTTGAAAACTTACTCATAGGGTAATAAGCGATACCTTCTCAAACCCTGCTGCTTTGACAGACTTGAGAAGATACATCACATCTTTGTATTTTAACTGTTCATCCGCACGTATATATACTTCTGAATTTTTGTTAAATTTTACAGACTGGTTAACAAAATCATCTGCAAAAGTCGCTAAAGTATAAGTATCTTTATTTAAATATATTTTTTGATCTTTATCCATACGGATGGTCAGTGTTTGAGGTTTTTCCACCTTCACTGTTTTGGAACCTTGAGGCAGATCGATCTGTTCCTGAAAAGTCATGGTAGGTGCGGTGATCATCAGAATTGCCATGAGTACCAGCATGACATCTACAAGAGGTGTAATGTTCAGATCCGGATCATCATCCCAAGAGAACATGTCTGTCTCACTCCTCTACCTGAGAGAGTATCACTTCTGACTGCGAAGCAAGCAGCGAAGAGAGTTCATAAGCTTTACGTTTTAAAATGAGGTGAAATGTATAGGCAAAAGTTGCCACAGCAATACCTGCAGCCGTTGCAATGAGTGCCTCAGAGATAGCAGGTGCGACCACTGACAAAGAAGCGGAAGACTGACCTCCCAGTTTTGAGAAAGTTTCAAGTATACCGATCACCGTACCAAAAAGACCAATAAAAGGAGACGTAGCAGCGATAATAGAAAGCCAGGTGAGTCCTTTGGTGGAAACACGGATAGCATCAGAAGATGCCGCTTGAAGTATGGCTTTATTGGGTACATTTACACGGCTCAGATAAGTAAAAATAAGTGAGTTGCTTGCCACTGATTTTGACTGACCTGTATAGAGTGCTTTAAGTGATCTGGCTTCTGAAGAGATACGTGAATTGATGATGCGGTACCTGTCAATAAATACCCAGAATGTAGTGATAAAATAGATGGAAAGCAACAGCAGTACAAAAATAGTAATAGCACTGCTGCTAATGAAATAATCCAGGAGAGACCCCAATTTAGAGAGACTTTCCAATGTGCTCTACTTTAGATACCGCTGCTGCGATAGCTGTGTTAGAGGCTTCTGTACTTTTAAGTAGTGTTTTCGCATCTTCAAGTGCCTGCACAAGGTCGTTGTCCTCGCCGAAGAGCGCAACTGCACCATCTACGATACATGTTGTTTTTTCTTCGTCCACTTTCACATATCCGGAGTTAATAGCTACAGCTATCTCTTCTCCATCCTGTTTTTCAATAGAGATCACACCTGTATCAAGCAATGAAACCAGCGTGGCGTGTTTTGGAAGAACACCAAATTCACCCTCTGCCCCCGGTAACGTTACCTGTTTCACTTCAGCGTCATAGATCACACCGTTTGGTGTGACTATCTCAAGCTTCATAAGTTCCATAATTATCCTTTTAAAATAAACAGATTATTTACTGTTTATTTTATCGTTTTTAGCGATAGCTTCAGCGATATTCCCAACCATATAGAATGCAGCTTCGTTCATATCGTCATATTTACCTTCGAGAAGACCTTTAAATCCTTCGATAGTCTCTTCAAGGGTAACATATACACCTGGAGAACCTGTAAACACTTCAGCAACGTGGAACGGCTGAGAAAGGTATTTTTCGATCTTTCTTGCTCTTTCAACAACCAATTTGTCATCTTCAGAAAGCTCATCCATACCAAGGATCGCAATAATATCCTGAAGGTCTTTGTACTTTTGAAGAATTTGCTGAACACCACGAGCCAGGTCATAGTGCTCTTCACCAACAATTTGAGGAGAAAGCATTCTTGACGTTGAATCCAATGGATCAACCGCAGGATAAATACCTTTTTCTGCAATAGATCTGTTAAGTACTGTTGTTGCATCCAAGTGAGCAAATACAGAAGCAGGAGCCGGGTCAGTCAAGTCATCCGCAGGAACATATACTGCCTGTACAGAAGTAATAGAACCTTTTGTTGTAGATGTAATTCTTTCCTGAAGTGCACCCATCTCTCTTGCAAGTGTCGGCTGATAACCAACCGCTGAAGGGATACGGCCAAGAAGTGCAGACATCTCTGAACCTGATTGAGCAAACCTAAAGATATTATCGATGAACATAAGAACGTCTAGTCCCATTTCATCTCTAAAGTACTCAGCCATAGTAAGACCTGTAAGCGCAATACGGTTACGTGCTCCCGGAGGCTCTGACATTTGACCGTAGCACAGTGCAACTTTGTCAAGTACGTT